>JAGQYY010000007.1:0-26766 GCA_020435825.1 Aequorivita sp. | reverse complement strand
GCTCCTGTGGAAATTCGGTTGAAAATTACTTTTTCTGCAGCTCGTCCACCCAATGCGGCACACATTTCATCCAGCATCTGTTCTGGATGCACGATCAATCTTTCTTCTGGCAAATACCATGCGGCTCCTAATGATTGTCCTCGCGGGACGATCGTTACTTTTACCAATGGAGCAGCATGCTCAAGCATCCAACTTACGGTTGCGTGGCCTGCTTCATGGTAGGCAATGGCGCGCTTTTCGTCCATGGTCATGATTTTGTTTTTCTTTTCCAACCCGCCTACAATTCTGTCAACCGCATCAAGGAAGTCTTGCCTTCCCACAGACTTTTTCCCGTTCCGTGCGGCAATAAGCGCTGCTTCATTACAAACGTTTGCAATATCTGCTCCGGAGAAGCCTGGAGTTTGTTTGGAAAGAAAGTCTGTGTCTAGATTATCTTCTTTTTTAATGGGGCGCAAATGGACTTCAAAAATTTCCTTACGTTCGCGAACATCGGGAAGGTCAACATATATTTGTCTGTCAAATCGTCCGGCACGCATCAAGGCCTTGTCCAAAACATCTGCACGGTTTGTTGCGGCTAGTACAATTACGTTTGTATTGGTGCCAAAACCGTCCATTTCTGTCAGTAATTGGTTCAATGTATTTTCACGTTCATCGTTGCTGCCGGAAAAGTTGTTTTTACCACGGGCACGACCAATGGCATCAATCTCATCAATAAAAATAATTGCTGGCGATTTGTCCTTTGCCTGTTTGAAAAGGTCGCGAACCCGCGATGCTCCAACGCCCACAAACATTTCCACAAAATCTGAGCCCGAAAGCGAGAAGAAAGGCACTTTTGCTTCCCCCGCAACGGCTTTGGCCAAAAGGGTTTTCCCCGTTCCCGGAGGACCTACCAATAATGCTCCCTTCGGAATTTTTCCTCCCAAGGAAGTATATTTCTCAGGATTTTTAAGAAAATCCACAATTTCCTGAACTTCTTCCTTTGCGCCTTCCAAACCGGCAACATCTTTAAATGATGTTTTTACATCTGTCTTTTCATCAAAAAGCTTTGCTTTGGATTTTCCAATGTTGAAAAGTTGTCCGCCAGCACCGCCTCCAGCACCTGAAGACATTCTTCGCATAATAAAAATCCAGATACCGATAATGATGACAAAAGGCAAAATGCCCATTAAAATATCACCCCAAACATTATTGTCTGTTTCAAAATTTAAAGGAGTTGCTAAGCCGTTTTCTGTTTTTATCTCTTGAAAATCTTTTTGGAATAATTGAAGGTCACCAAATTCGAATTGATAATCTGGGTCATTTGGACCTGGCGCTAAAAATGAAGGTGCGTTTCCTTTTTTAGAATGGATTTCCTTTTCTTTTGCAGTTTTTGTGAGATAAACTTTTGCGATTTTTTTGTTGATGATGTCAACTTTTTCAATATCGCCATCTTTTAAAAATTTTTCAAATTGTGCTTGGTTTGTTTTTTCTGGCTGTGACCAACTACCACCACCAAAAATCTGGATACCAAAAAACAAAAGTATTATTGCCGCATATACCCAATAATAATTGGGCTTCGGTCGTTTTGAATCGCTCTTTTTATTTTTATTTTCTTCGGCCATAGGGCTATTTTCTTTTTAGTGTGTTGTTTCTATTTTAACCGATTTAGCATCGCCCCAAAGCCCTTCAATATCATAAAACTCACGGATGTGCCTTTGGAATACGTGTACCACAACGTGTACATAATCCATAAGTACCCATTCGGAGTTGTCGCTGCCTTCAACATGCCAGGGCTTTTCCTTAAGTACTTTGCTTACTGATTTTTGAACGGAATTCACAATGGCATTCACCTGAGTGTTACTGGTACCATTGCATATTATAAAATAGTCACAAACGGTGTTTTCTATATCTCTTAGGTCAAGAATTTCAATATCATTTCCCTTAACATCTTCAATCCCTCGTATTATTTGAGCAATAAGTTGATCTGTTCCTACTTCTTTTTTCTGCATTAATTATTTTTCTTTTCTATTGTGCAAAGTTATTACTTTTTTGTTTCTTGAAGCGCCTTAAAGACGTAATACTAAACATAATTATTGTTTTGAACTTAATCAAACTTAATGCCATCGATTCTACCAATACTTACTTGAAGCAATTGGCAAAAGAAATGCTTTTGCCAAATGAAACCGTAGTAGTGGCAGAAAGCCAACTTGCTGGACGTGGACAAATGGGCAATGGGTGGTGTTCCAAAAAGGGGGAAAGCCTTACATTCAGTATGTTTCAAACTTATGAAGGGTTGCATGCTGAACGTCAATTTATAATTTCTATGGCAGTTTCAATAGCAATTGCGAAAGCTCTTGAAAAGATGAATGTTCCCAGAATTTCGGTGAAATGGCCAAACGACATATTGTCAGCCAATAAAAAAATCGGGGGTATTTTGATTGAAAACGTACTTGATGGCAGTTTTGTTAGGTATTCAGTAATAGGATTTGGGCTAAATGTGAATGAAGTAGATTTTCCTAATTTGCCGCAAGCAAGTTCATTAAAGCTTCAAACAGGTAAAAACTTTCAGTTGGAAGAAGTACTTGATGCACTTCTAAAAAATGTTTTCAAAAGCTTAAAAAATCTTTCTGTAAGCGATTTTTCAGAAATGAAAAAACAGTACGAAAAAAAATTATTTAGAAAAGAAAAAATTTCAGTTTTTGAAACTCCAGAACGAGTGCGATTCAACGGGATTATAAAAGGTGTTTCTGACATTGGAGAGCTTTTGGTGGAAACGGAAAACAATCCGTTGCAAAAATTTCAGATGAAAGAAGTGAAATTGATTTATTAAAAAGTATAGTTCTTGACTGCGCTCGAACTGACGTAAAATTAAACCTGCTCCAAATTTGAAGCCAGTGTATCAATAAATTTTGAAATAGGCCCTTTTACCATCATCGCCATCATCGCGTTGAATTCGCCTTCAAAAAGAAGTTCCACGGTTGAACTGCTTTCAGAAACTTCTTCAATATTTCCAGTTAACGAGAAAGGGATTTTATCACTGATGGCTCCCAAAACCACTTTGTTCGGTCTTTCAACTTCTTTTACTTCCAGCGCAATTTCGGGCATTCCCTTTAATGCAAACACAAAAGCCTTTTCGTTCAAAACTTCAAATTTGCTGATGTTTTCAGGCATCAAACTTTCAAAATTCTTTACATCGGCCAGAAAATCACAGAGTTCGGCTGCGGGTTTTTGTACGGTTACGGCTTTGCTGTTTAGTTTCATTGTTTAATGTTTGTTTCAATTTTTAAATCTATGGGCAACTGACCACTGAATACGGATCACTAAATTAACCCCCAGCTTTCAGGATTCTCCCGCCATTCTGAAAGCAAAATTGCTTCTTCAGCATTTATATATTTTGACTTTTCAGCCTCTTCCAGCAACATTTCATAATTGCTCAAGGTATTCAAAGTAACATTTGCATTTTTAAAATTTTCTTCCGCAGTATTAAAACCGTAGCTGAAAATGGCAACCATTCCCTTTACGTTCGCATTCACTTCCTTTAACGCCTCCACGGCCATCAAACTGCTTTTTCCAGTGCTTATAAGGTCTTCAACCACCACAACATTTGTATTTGGCTCCAGATGCCCCTCAATTTTATTTTGGCGTCCGTGACCTTTTGCTTCGGGACGGACATAACAAAACGGCACGTTTAAATAGTCAGCGACCAAAGCACCTATCCCGATGGCTCCCGTGGCAACACCGGCAATCATTTCGGGCTTTCCGTAGAGCTCCTCGATCTGTTTTGCAAGGTTTTCGCGAATGTAATTCCGTATCATCGGATAGGAGAGTGTAATGCGGTTATCGCAATAAATTGGAGATTTCCATCCCGACGCCCAAGTAAAAGGGTTTTGTGGTTGTAATTTTATTGCATTAATTTGCAGTAATAATGCAGCGGTTTTTTGCGCCGTTTCCTTGTTTAATATCATTGTGCAAATGTATAAAGTTTTTGTAAAAGATATTCCTATTATTCTTTCCACCGAGAAAAATATAGGGGAACATTACACAACCATTCCTTTAAAACAGGCGCGTTTTAAAAAATTGGTAAAAAAAATAAACAACGGCGAACTGCTTTACGTTAACTTGTACCACAAAAATGCGGAAAAGCTGGAGCGCTTTCTGCGAAAAAAAATAAAGGTTGTGGAAGCCGCTGGTGGACTGGTGTATAACAGCAAAAAGGAAATCCTTTTTATTCGAAGGAACAAAAAATGGGATCTTCCGAAAGGAAAAATCGAAAAAGGGGAAACCTATCAGGAAGCTGCAATTAGGGAAGTTATTGAGGAAACGGGCGTGAAGGATCTGGAAATTCGGGATTTTATCATGACCACCTATCATGTGTTTACGCGCAACGATAAATTTAGGCTGAAAATAACCTATTGGTACGAAATGTTCAGCGGTTATGATGGCCCGTTAATCCCCGAGTCACAGGAAGGCATCAAAAAAGTAAAGTGGAAAAATTTTGAAAAATCGCAAAAAGCGCTTCAGGATTCATACGAAAATATCAAGCTTTTATTTCCCAAAGAATATTTAACCCCCCACCCGAACGATAGGGTAACGAAGGTGTGATTTTTCGTAATAGGGCGATTTTTTGTGAAGCCAATCCAATTGCAAATACCAGTTTTGCGCAAATTCGGGCTCGCTCCGTTTTTTGGCTTCAAATTCCTTTTTGATTTCTGGGTTTTCGTTCAGAAATTTTTCAGCCATATCTTCCCAAACATAGGGCGAAAAACCTTCCTTTTGTTGAAGGATTGCATCGAAGAAATTCCAGTTGAAAAATGAATCGGGCGATGAAGGCTCCAGTGTTTCCAAGAGATAGCGAATGCCGTTCTGTTGGGTTTTTACTAAAATATCACTTTTTTTTACCGAAACATTTTCTGTGCTTTTTGTTACTTCCGTTCTGTAATGTAGATAGTGTCCTTCAAACGGATTTTCAACGGTTTCAAATTTTTTAATGTGATAAACTTCCGCAGTAATTGTAGTGTCCTTTGAAAATTCTGAAAACTCAATTTTGTTCAACTTTAAAAGTTCAATAACGTTCCAATATCCAGCCGGAACAATATATGCCGAAGGAATTTTCACCGAATCCATCGCTTTGAAATTATTGTAATACGTAACGTCTTTCGTAAAAGGTTTGTCGCGTAAATATTTTAAACGATTGGCACCGGTTATTTTACTTGGAATCATTTTTCCTTCGAAGCCTTCAAATTTTAATGTCGAAGTTTTTGAGGAATCCACTTCCCAAGAAATAGGGTAGTAGTTTCCAACTTTGTATTTTCCGAAGGATTCTTTCCGAAGATTTTTTATTTTTTCGGCATCCGCATCGGCAATATTTATAAATGTTTTCATCAATTCATAGGTGCCTTCAACTCTTTGTTTGTAAAGTTTTAGCATATGTGTTTCCACCATCATTCCCAATGTATTGAACAAAGTGGTATACCCTGTTGAATATCTTGGCGAATCAAAAAACTGCGTAAAACCAACTTCCGGCACTTGGTTGAAAACGTTTACGTAGGGCGTAATGTCCCACTCTTTTTTATGAAGCGAATTCTCTAATTGTGGCATTAGTGAAGTGTGCAAATAATTCCCCAATTCGCCACCCAATTTATTGTGTTGCGTAAAAAGATGCGTAAGCACATATTGATAGTCTGCACCATTGCTAACGTGATTGTCTATAAACAAATCCGGGTTCAGCCAATGAAAAATTTCAGCAAAAGCGCGGGCATTTTTTGTGTCACTTTTTATAAAATCACGATTTAAATCATAATTCCTCGCGTTTCCACGAAAACCGTATTCCTCGGGACCGTTTTGATTGGTGCGGCTTGTGCTGTTTCTGTTTAGGGCACCACCAATATTATATATTGGGATTGCGGCAATAATTGTGTTTTTTGGAATTGGAATTTTCTTTTCGGCCAAATCGCGGAAAAGCAGCATTGTGGCATCGATACCGTCCGGTTCACCGGGATGTATTCCATTATTGATGAGCAATAGATTTTTACCTTTTTTTGAAAATGTTTCTTTTGATTTTTTTTGATTTATAGTTTCTGGATCAAAAATCACAACGTGCAATGACAAACCGCTGTCAGTATTACCCATTTCGTAAACTGAAATTGTGGGATATTCTTTTTCCAAAGCCAAATAGTAAGCAATGGTTTCTTGATAGGTGCCTGTTTTTAATCCGTTTGACGTTTCAAAAACTGTTGTTTGTCCAAGGCAAATAACCGACATAAAGAAGCTTGCAAAAAAAAGAAATCTTTTCATTTAAAATGTATATCAAACAAATATAGCAAACCGTGCAGGATTATATTTATCTAATTTATTTCCAAAAAAATGCCCCCCAATTTCTTGAAGGGCTTGCTATTTTCATGTAAAAAAAAATTATCCGTTCATCGAAATCAAAAACTCTTCGTTATTACGGGTTTGCTTTATTCTGTCGTTTATGAACTCCATGGCTTCCACAGGGTTCATGTCCGCAAGGTATTTACGAAGTACCCACATGCGCTGGATAACATTTTCATCCAGCAAAAGATCATCGCGACGCGTGCTGGAAGAAGTAAGATCGATGGCAGGGAAAATTCTTCGGTTGGAAATCTTTCTGTCCAACTGAAGTTCCATGTTGCCGGTTCCCTTAAATTCCTCAAAAATAACCTCGTCCATTTTGGAGCCTGTTTCTGTCAATGCTGTTGCTATGATACTTAAGGAACCACCATTTTCAATATTTCGCGCAGCACCAAAGAAACGTTTTGGTTTGTGCAGTGCATTTGCATCCACACCACCACTCAATATTTTACCACTTGCTGGCTGAACGGTGTTGTAGGCCCTCGCCAAACGCGTAATGGAATCCAAAAGAATCACCACATCGTGGCCGCATTCTACCAATCTTTTTGCTTTGTCGATAACGATGTTCGCAACGCGAACGTGCTCGCTGGCTTCTTTGTCAAAGGTTGAGGCCACCACCTCGCCACGAACGTTTCGTTGCATGTCTGTAACTTCCTCAGGACGTTCGTCAATTAAAAGTACAATTTGGTACACTTCCGGATGGTTTGCTGCTATTGCGTTTGCAATATCTTTCAGCAACATGGTTTTACCAGTTTTTGGTTGTGAAACGATCATGCCTCGCTGTCCTTTTCCGATAGGCGCAAAAAGATCGATAATTCTTGTTGAAATGGTACTCTGCTTATCTGCAAGATTGAATTTTTCCTGCGGGAAAAGCGGCGTTAAATGTTCAAAGGAAACACGATCACGAACCACATTCGGGTTCAAACCGTTTATTTTGTTTACCTTAATTAATGGGAAATATTTTTCACCTTCTTTCGGCGGACGCACCTCGCCCAAAACGGTATCTCCAGTTTTTAGGCCGAAAAGACGAATCTGCGATTGGGAAACATAAATGTCATCTGGAGAAGAAAGGTAGTTGTAGTCACTTGAGCGCAAAAAGCCGTAGCCATCCTGCATAATGTCCAGTACGCCTTCACTTTCAATTATGCCGTCAAATTCATAATCCGGTTCGCGGTAACGGTTGCGGGAATCTTTATTTCCATTGCTTTTGTTGTCGTGAACATTACCATCTTTTTGTTTGTGGTTCTGGTGTTTTTGGCGATTGTCTGAGTTATTATTGTCGTTGCGTTGGTTTTTCTGACGGTTGTCGTTATTGTTGGAATTTGGCTTTTGGTGCTGCGGTTTTTTGTCGCTTTCCTTTTTGTCGTTTCTATCGTTGTTAGAAGCTTTGTTGTCATCATCACTTTTTTTATCGTGATGTTGCTTATGCGGTTGAGGTTTTTTGTTTCTATTATCGTTTTTCTGAGGACGTGATTTTTGATCCTTGTTGCGGTTGTCATTAGTAGGGGGAACTTTTTCTTCCTTTTTTTGTTCTGTAGAAGTCTCTTCTGCTTTAATGACCGCTTTTACCGCTTTAGGATTTGCGGCTTGGTAATCGAGAATTTGATAAACCAAATCCAATTTTTTTTGAGTGCGATATTTAGGCACGTTAAGCTCTTTGGCTATTTCCTGAAGTTCAGGTAGCTTCTTTTCTTTTAATTCTGAAATTTCAAACATGTAGAATATACTGTTGTTAATGTTGATACAAATGTGTTCCTTTTGAGAAGGTAAGTACGTTGAAAATTTTTAGAAGACTAAGTAACCTTGATTGAGTTGGTTACGAATTGTTACTGCAATAATACAACAATAAATTAAAAACCACCGTTATTTTTTTTAAAAAGAAACAGTATTTTTGCTGCGTAATTGAGTTTTAATAAAATGATTCAACGCATTCAGACCATTTATTTAGTTATTTCAGCCATTATTTTGGGAGCCTTGTTTATCTGGTTTCCCGTGGTGCTGGGCAAGGATGGCTCTGTAATTATGGAACGGAATGAACCCTTGATCCTTGGGTTAATATTTGTTTCTATTGCATTGACAATTATTTCAATTTTAAGTTTCAAAAAACGGCAAATGCAATTTGTGCTCAACCGTTTAAACATCATATCAAACTTTGTATTACTGGGAGTTTTCGTTTACAGGTTACTAACGTTATCCGGAGAGACTATTGTTTCAGAGAAGGGTATTGGGGTGCTTTTTCCCATCATTTCTATCGTATTTTTAGTGCTGGCCAACAAGGCCATAAAAAGGGATGAGGACCTCGTAAAATCTGTTGACCGTCTGCGATAAACCGATCTTGGTATATTAGTGCAATGCCCCTAAAGTATGCCAACTTTAGGGGTTTTTTGTTTTGAAAAGTTTGCAGCTTAAAGCTAAAAGTTCAAAGCCTAAAGTTGAATTTTACTGATTCCAAATCCCTTTTCCCTCTTCGCTTTTCGCTAAAAAATTAATTCTCAAACTCTATAACTTCCAAATTCTGGATTTTTTCACCATCAATTTCAAAGCGTAGCATAGTTCGTACTTTTTGAAAACCATGTTTGCCCACCGCACCGGGATTCATATGAAGTAGTTTCGTGGTTTTATCGGGTATCACTTTCAGAATATGTGAGTGACCACATATAAATATTTTCGGCGGATTGGAATAAATTTCCTGCCGGATTGATGGATTGTATTTTCCGGGATACCCGCCAATGTGTGTTATCCAAACGTCAACCCCTTCACACATAAAACGATTGTGAAGCGGGAATTCCATTCGGGCCTCCGTACTGTCAATATTGCCATAAACAGCCCGTAAAGGTTTCAGTTTTTTTATGGCATCCGTAACCGAAAGGTCACCAATATCACCTGCGTGCCACACTTCATCGGCCTGTTTTACATATTTCAGGATTTTTTCGTCCATATAACTGTGGGTGTCGCTAAGCAGGAGAATTTTTTTCAAAACGGAGAATTTTTGTTTGACGAAAGTATTAAGTTTTTCAAAGTTATAACAAGAATGCTGACCTGTAAATTGTAATTTTGTCGATTCTGAAAAAAATCCGAGTGCGATATTTTATAGAAATAGCCTATAACGGAAAAAATTATTTTGGATGGCAGCGCCAGCCCGAACAGATTACCGTACAACAAGTATTGGAGGAAACCATTTCAACCTTACTTCGGACGGAGATAAAAATCACAGGGGCCGGTAGAACCGACACGGGCGTACACGCCAAACAGCTTTTTGCACATTTCGATTTTGATGAAATTGAAAATTTTGATGAATTTATTTTTAGAATAAATTCCTTTCTTCCGAAGGATATTTCAGTAAAAAATATTTTTGAAGTAAAAGAAGATGCCCACGCTCGTTTTGATGCAGTGGAAAGGGAATACGAATATATTATTTCGTTTGAAAAAGATCCGTTTTCACAGGATTTTGCATATCAAATAAATAATAAACCCGATGTAGCTTTAATGAACCAAGCAGCTGAAATACTATTGGGACATAGAGATTTTCAATGCTTTTCGCGCTCCAAGACCGATGTAAAAACGTACAATTGCACCATCGTAAAAGCATTTTGGGAAGCTAAGGATAATAGACTTATTTTTACCATTGCCGCAGACCGTTTTCTTCGGAATATGGTTCGCGCAATTGTTGGAACACTATTAGACCTGGGATACGGAAAGACCACCTTGGATGATTTTAAAGCAATATTAAACAGTAAGCGTAGGGAAAAAGCCGGGGCTTCGGCACCAGCACACGGACTGTATTTGGCGAAGGTTATTTACCCCGATGACATAAAAACATAATGGCAGAAAACACAGGTAGCGCATTCGATTTTAAGCTTTTTAAGCGATTGCTGGCTTTTACAAAGCCGTATCGCGCGGTTTTTTATTTTGTTGCTTTTGCAGCAATCGTAATGTCTGGACTTGCCGTTCTGCGGCCATATCTTTTGGAATTGGCCATAGACAATTCTATGGTTCCCAAAGATGGCGATGGATTTATGGAGTACATCATTTTAATGGTGGTGGTACTTATGCTGGAAGTGATTTTCCAATTCGCATTTATATTTTATACAAACTGGCTCGGCCAGAGTGTAATTCGCGATATGCGTCAAAAACTCTTCCGCTTGATGATGAGCTTCAAAATGAAATATTTTGATAAAAGTGCCGTCGGAAGGTTGACTACTCGTGCGGTAAACGATGTGGAAACCATTTCCAGTATTTTCAGTGAAGGGTTGTTTATGATTATTAGTGATCTGCTGAAAATGCTTGTTATTGCCGGGTTTATGCTTTACCAAAGTTGGCGATTGTCGTTGATAGTTTTTATTGTTTTGCCTTTTATCTTGTATGCAACACGTGTTTTTCAAAAAGCGATGAAAGTTGCTTTTGAAGATGTTCGTAATCAGGTTGCAAACCTGAACACCTTTGTGCAGGAGCGCATTACCGGAATGAAAATAGTTCAGATTTTCACCCGTGAAAAAACAGAATACGAGCGCTTTCAGGAAATAAACAAAGACCACAGAAAAGCTTGGATAAAAACCGTTTGGTATAACTCAATTTTCTTTCCCATTGCAGAAACAACAGGAGCTGTAGCCACAGGTTTAGTGGTTTGGTATGGTGGTTTGAATGTGATTGGCGGCGGTTTTGTAACTCTGGGTATAATTACAGCATTTATTCAATATGCCGAGATGCTTTTTAGGCCCTTAAGGCAGATTGCTGATAAGTTCAACACCTTACAAATGGGGATGGTTGCCGCAAATCGTGTTTTTGGGATTCTCGATACCAAATCGCACATCGCTGATACCGGTACGGTTGATTATACAAGTACCAAAGGAGAAATTGAGTTTAAAAACGTTCACTTTGGTTACAATGAAGATGAAGAAGTAATAAAAGGAATTTCATTTAAGGCAGACCCCGGTGAAACCGTTGCTATTGTTGGAGCCACAGGTGCCGGTAAAAGTACGATTATAAATTTATTGAATCGTTTTTACGAAATAAACAGTGGCGATATTTTAATAGACGGAATTTCTTTAAAGGATTATAAACTGGCGTCACTTCGGGGACAGATTGCTGTAGTTTTGCAGGATGTATTCCTTTTTGCGGATTCAATCTTAAATAACATTACACTCAGCAACCCAAATATTTCTGAAAAAGAAGTAATTGCAGCCGCAAAGGAAATAGGCGTTCATAAATTCATTCAATCCCTTCCCGATGGCTATCATTATAATGTAAAGGAACGGGGTAGTATGCTTTCATCGGGGCAGCGACAGTTGATTGCTTTCCTTCGGGCTTATGTGAGCAAACCGAGCATTTTGGTTTTGGATGAAGCAACCTCTTCCGTAGATACCTATTCTGAGGAATTGATTCAAACGGCTACAGATAAAATTACAAAAGGACGAACTTCTATTGTGATAGCCCACCGCTTGGCTACGATCAAAAAAGCGGATAAAATTATTGTGATGGATGCTGGTAAAATTGTGGAAGAAGGCACGCACAAAGAATTGTTGAAATTGGAAAACGGTCTCTATAAAAATCTTTATGAAGTACAGTTTATGGCAGAGGAAGCTATATAGCCAATGGCTTGCTTTCCTTTTTCTGCATCGATAAATCCGTTCAAATCGCCTAATAAATATAGTATAAAAAGTGTAATGATGATTGCAATTAAGTATAATGGTATTAGGAGAACGATAAACAACATTGTTTTTTTTATTAATTGGAGAAACGTAAGTTGATACAATCTTTTCAGTACATAAGCATATATCAGTATTTGAACAAAAAGAACGCCGATTGCTATAAAATTGAATAACTGTTTATTCCATATAGTTAATATGTACAATATTATCGCAACAACGGAACCTTGTGAATAGGTATATAGATTTATTATTAAATGTTCGGCATAATTATACTTGTTTTTATAAAAAACAATCCACGACAAAAATGCCAAAAGAGGTATGGCTGCAAAAAACAATAAGTTTTGATAATCAAAAACTGATGACTGTAATTTCTTTCCAAATTCTTTTTGTGCATCATTATTTTGAGAAAAATCAAAAGTGCCATCAAACAAATCAGGATAGAACCTGAATGCTATAAAATAAAACAAACTGCTAATGGTAACGGCAATGGTAAAATAACCAAAGGCGTTTATATACTTTTTTCGTGTTCCATTGATATATCCGCCAATAACAACTTCAGGCTTCTTAAAAAGATCAATAAAAGTAAGTAATGGTCTATTGGAATCAATACTAAAAAATACTTGATAGAATTCTGTAAAAAGATATTTTAAGGTCAATCTTTGATTAACCACTTGTGCTCCACATTCACTGCAGAATTTATCTATTTCTGAAAGTGATTTTCCGCAATTCTTACAATTCATGTATCTAGCTTAAATCCTTTTTTAAAATCTTCATAAGCTCTTCTGTATCTTCAAAAAGCACAAAATCACCATCCCTTAAATAGGAAATTTGTCCATTTTCTTCGGAAACTACCAAACACACAGCATCTGTTTTTTCAGTAATTCCAACAGCTGCACGGTGGCGAAGGCCGAAACGCAAGGGAATTTTTTTGTCATTGGAAACTGGCAGAATAACGCGGGTTGCCGTAATTCTATTCTCCTCTATAATCATTGCGCCATCGTGCAACGGGCTGTTCTTAAAAAAGATACTTTCTATAATGGGCTGGTTTACCTCAAGATTCATTGCATCTCCCGTGTTTTTCACAAAATCAAGGCTATTGTTGCGTTGAAGTACAATTAAAGCTCCAGTGTGCGATGCAGACATTTTTTTGCAAGACGCTATTATTCCTTCTAAATTGGTATTAAGGACAGAATCATTTCCAGAAAAATTGAACTGTTTCAGAAACCTTCGCCTCGCGTTGAAATTCGTAGAGCCCAACATCAACAAAAATTTCCGGATTTCGGGCTGAAAAACCACTACCAACGCAAACATACCAACGCCCAAAAAACCTCCGAGAATCTTGCTCAAAAGCTCCATCTCCAAAAGTTGGGTAACTACATAAATGGCATAAACGATGATAATTCCCGCCAAAATATTAATGGCAACGGTGCCTTTTACCAAATTATAGAGGTAATACAGCAGGAATGCCACCAGCACAATATCTACAATATCTATAATTCGAATGTCGAGAAAATCCAAGGGTGTGCGTTTTTTTGTAAAAGTACTTTAAAAATTTTAATGGATTGCGGTCAAGATTTTAGGTTTTCAAACAATTTTACACATTCTACGGCTTCCTTTACATCGTGCACCCTTAAGATGGATGCACCTTTTATGAGCGCGATTGTATTTAGGGAAGTAGTTCCGTTCAATGCTTTTTCTGCGGAAGTTTCCAATGTTTTGTAAATCATGGATTTTCTTGAAATACCCGCTAAAATCGGAACGTCCAAATTTTGAAAAAGCTCCAGATTATTCAAAAGCTGAAAACTTTGTTGTTGGGTTTTGGCAAAGCCAAAACCCGGGTCGGAAACAATATCGTTGATGCCTTCGGCCCGGGCGAGTGCAATTTTTTCAGCTAAATCTTTTAAAACTTCCATCGTTACGTTTTTGTAATCGGTCAGCTTTACCATTGTTTTTGGCGTGCCGCGCATGTGCATCAAAATGTACGGAACTTTCAGTTTTGCAACCGTCTTATACATTTTGGCATCCAAAGTTCCGCCGGAAACATCATTGACAATCGCTGCCCCAGCTTCAACAGCCTTTTTTGCAACTTCACTTCGGAAGGTATCTACGGAAATCAACGCTTGCCGAAAACTTTTCAGAATAGCTTCAATTGCTCCAACAACTCTTTCAATCTCATCTTTTTCTGAAACTTCCTCAGCGCCCGGACGTGTGCTATAACCTCCAACATCCAAAAATGTCGCGCCTTCGGAAAGCATTCTTTCGACCTGCTCCATAATTTCCTTTTCGGAAAATGTTTTTCCACCGTCATAAAACGAATCGGGCGTAATATTTATAATGCCCATTACTTTGGGCCTGGAAAGGTCTATGAGTTTGCCTTGGCAATTAAGGGTCCGCAATTTTTAAAATTTTTAGCTTTCAAAATTCAAAAACTTTTAGCCAATCCAATGTTTGGCGAATAACTTTCAGCTTTCAACTTTGAACTTTGAACTATTTAAGCGAAATTTACACAAAATCTTACAAACCACTAATGGCCGATACTTCAAATCAATACAACGACCAGATTGAAAAATGCAGGGAGCTGTTTATCAAGAAAATGCACGATTATGGAAGTGCATGGCGCATTCTCAGGCTTCCGTCCCTTACCGACCAAATTTTTATAAAGGCACAACGTATTCGCGGTTTGCAACAAAATGTCGAGCGAAAAATTCAAGAAGATGAAGCCAGTGAATTTATCGGGATTGTAAATTATTCCATTATGGCGCTGATTCAATTGGATAAAGGTGTGGTTGAGCAGCCCGACCTTTCTTTGGAAAGGGCCACGCAACTTTATGATGAGCAAGTTGCGAAAACCAAACAGTTGATGATGGACAAAAACCACGATTACGGTGAGGCGTGGCGCGATATGCGGGTGAGTTCACTGACGGATTTAATTCTTCAGAAATTATTGCGCGTAAAGCAAATTGAAGACAATAGCGGGAAAACCTTGGTTTCGGAAGGGATTGATGCCAATTATCAGGATATGATAAATTATGCGGTTTTTGCGCTGATTCATTTAGAGGAAACAGCGCAAAAAACGCGTAATTAAAATTCCAAATAAAAAAACTCCAAATTCCAAAAACGCATATTTGGAATTTTTGAAAATGATTAGAATTTAAAATATATGAAATACTTAGTAGGAATATCACGAATAATTGTTGGAGTACTTTTTATAATCAGCGGACTTATTAAATTGAACGATCCCGTTGGATTTTCATTTAAGCTTAAAGATTACTTTGCGCCGGAAGTTTTAGATCTTGGGTTTTTGGTGCCGTATGCTTTATTGATTGCAATATTCGTAGTGATTTTTGAAGTTCTCTTGGGCGTAGCGTTGCTTTTGGGTTACCTCAAAAAGTTTACGCTTTGGGCACTATTGCTTATGATTGTGTTTTTCACGTTTCTTACATTTTACTCGGCATATTTCAACAAAGTAACGGATTGCGGCTGTTTTGGTGATGCCATAAAACTCACGCCCTGGGAATCTTTCACAAAAGACATTGTGCTCTTGGTTTTGATTTTGATTCTTTTTGTGGGGAAAAAATACATCCAGCCATTCTTCACGAAAGGGACGCGAAGCATTCTCATTTTTGCATCCTTCGTTTTCTGTCTTGGAATAACGTATTACGTGTTGCTGCACTTACCAATTATAGATTTCCGTCCGTATAAAATTGGTGCAAATATTACGGAGGGAATGACCGTTCCCGAAGATGCACCTGGCCCTATTTATGAATACCAGTGGAAATTCAAAATTAATGGCGAAGAAAAAACAATAATCACCAACGGCGAATACCCGCAAGTTGATGGGGAATTGATAAGTACCGAAACCGAAATGATCCAAGAAGGCTATACACCACCCATCCACGATTTCACGATGGAACGTGATGGGGAGGATTATACAGAACAATTTTTAAACGAAGAAAATTTGATAATGGTGATAGCCTATAGTTTAGGAAATACAGAAAAGGACGGCTATATCCCCATAAAAGAAGTAACCGATAAAGCCTTAAAAAATGGTTACAACGTGATAGGATTATCAGCTTCCTCACAGGAAATGACTGAAGCTTTGACGGAAGAGTACAAACTGAATTTCAAATTTTATTTCTGTGATGAAACCACTTTGAAAACGATCGTCCGCAGCAATCCGGGGATTTTGGAATTGGATAACGGTACCATTAAACAGAAACTTCACTGGAACGATGTCCAAAAATTACAACTTCCAGTAGTCGAAAACGCAAAACCAAAGTTGGATCTTTCCTTAAAACAACGTTTGGACAGCATTGCAGTGCTCGACCAAAAATACCGCACGCTGATGCAGACAGAATCTTTGGAAGAAAGAAAAAAATTGGGTGAAAGTATGGGGCTTTCCGAAGCGGAATATAGTGGTGATCTAGTGCAAATGCAACGCGTTTTGGACAGTGTAAATATGGTTTTTATTGAAAAATATTTTATTCAAAAGGGCTATCCGGGCAAATCTGTAGTTGGCGAAGAATCAAGCTTGGTGGCCTGGAATGTTTTGCAGCACAATCCAGATAAAATTCCGCTTTATTTACCGTTGGTAAAAAAAGCCGCTGACGACGGGGAAATTCCAAAAACTTCAGCAGCAATGATGGAAGACCGTTATTTGATGATGGAGGGAAAACCACAAATTTACGGTACACAAGGGATGGCTTATGATGATGCCCGTGGCTCTTTTATCTGGCCCATTGAAAATCCGGAAACCGTAAACCAAAGAAGAAAAGAAGCTGGTTTTGAGGAAACCATTGAAGAATATGCCAAAAGACTTTTTGGCGATGATTTTGTATATGAACCGCGCACGATGGAACAAATAAGCCAACAATAGATGGCGGGTTACATACTTCAAAAAATAGGCTACGCATTGCTCACCTTATTTGGGGTTGTAACTGTAATTTTTCTTTTGTTTACAATACTACCCGGTGATCCCGCTCGCATGATGCTCGGCCAAAATGAAACCTCGGAACAGCTTGCCATTATAAAAAAAAAATATGGCTTCGACCAACCTGTTTCGGTGCAGTACATTCGGTATTTGAATGATTTATCGCCTTTATCTTTTCACAGTAAAAATTCCGAAGATTATACTTTTCTTTCCGAAGGAAAGTACAATGCTGTAAAATTATTTTCTATCGGAAATGCCAACGTAGTTTTGAAAACACCTTACTTGCGCGAATCCTTTCAAAAAAATGGAAAGGAGGTTAGCGCGGTTATTGCAGAAACACTTCCGAATACCTTTATTTTGGCGGTATCGGCAATCGTAATCGCAATGGTTATAGGGGTTTTGTTCGGAATCATTTCGGTTCTTTTTAAAGACGGATTTATAGATAAAGCAATTCAATTGATAAGCACTTTTGGAATGAGCGTTCCCTCGTTTTTCAGTGCTATTATCTTTGCGTGGATTTTCGGTTTTTTGCTTCACGAATACACAAATTTAAATATGACAGGGAGCCTTTATGAAGTTGATGATTTCGGGAACGGCAAATATATTCAATGGAAAAACTTGGTACTGCCCGCCATTGTTTTGGGCATCCGCCCGCTTGCTGTCGTGACCCAATTAATGCGAAATTCATTGCTTGAAGTTTTGAACCAAGATTATATTCGCACCGCAAAAGCAAAAGGGCTTTCTTTTTATCAAATTATAAAAAGGCATGCTCTTAAAAATTCACTGAATCCGGTAGTTACGGCTATTTCAGGATGGTTTGCCAGTATGCTTGCTGGAGCGGTATTTGTGGAATATATATTTGGATGGAACGGTCTGGGGAAGGAAATTGTAAATGCACTGAATACGCTCGATTTACCTGTAATTATGGGCGCCGTATTGGTTATTGCCACATTGTTTATTTTAATCAATATTTTTGTGGATATAATTTACGGTTGGTTGGATCCTAAGATAAGCAGGCAGTAAATAATAAAAATCAGATGATGAAAGCATTAACTATATTTTTTCTATTTCTCTCTTTTGCGCAAGCGCAGAATAAAACTTTTTCCGAAGCTGCTTTGAACGAAAAATTACTTTCTGAAAATAATGTAGAGATAAGCTTTTCAGAGATACTTCAACAGTACAAAGGGAAAACCATCTTTATAGATATTTGGGCCAGTTGGTGCAAAGACTGTATCGTTGGAATGCCCAAGGTTCAAAAACTTCGTGAAGAAAATCCTGAAGTTGTTTTTCTGTTCCTTTCGTTGGATAAAGAAACGGAGAGTTGGAAACACGGAATTGAAAAATACGGTGTTGTTGGCGAAAATTATTTTATCCCTGCAGGATGGAAGGGTGATTTTTGTGCCTCTATAGATTTAGATTGGATCCCCAGATATATGATTGTGAATCCCGAAGGCGAAATCAGTCTTTACAAAGCCATTGAAACGAACGATGAAAATCTTTTAAAAGCATTGAAATGAGAAAAAAAATAGTAGCTGGAAATTGGAAAATGAACAACGATTTGGCCGAGACCGAAATGTTTTTGGTTGATTTAAAAAAGCAGGTATTTCCAGAGAATGTCGTAGTGATGATAGCCCCATCTTTTACAAATTTAAACCAAGCATTCGAATCTTTGCGGGAGCATCCCGTGACTGTTGTTGCACAAAATATGAACCAAAATAATGAAGGTGCATTTACGGGCGAAATATCTGCGAAAATGTTGAAAAGTATAGGAGTAAACACAGTTATTTTGGGCCACAGCGAGCGTCGTGCTTATTTTATGGAAGATAGCGCCATACTTGCTGAAAAAGTGAATACGGCCCTTGAAAATGAAATGACGGCTATTTTCTGTATAGGCGAGGAATTGGAGGACAGAAAAAAAGGAAACCATTTTAAATTAATAAAAAAACAACTTTTCGAAGGACTTTTCCACCTAAGTAACGAATCTTGGAAAAATATAATTATTGCTTATGAACCTGTTTGGGCAATAGGCACAGGTGAAACTGCAAGCCCAGAGCAGGCGCAGGAAATGCACAATTTTATAAGAAAAACGATTGCTGAAAATTATTCAAAAGCAATAGCCGATGAAGTTTCAATTCTTTACGGCGGAAGTGTAAAACCGGACAATGCATCTGAAATCTTTGGGCAGGATGATGTGGATGGAGGTCTTATTGGCGGGGCTTCGCTAAAAGTTGATAGTTTTATGAAGATTGTAAATTCATTTTAATGTCACAGGTTTATATTGGTTATGATTTTAAGGTAAACCCGGTACAACCTGGTACCGAAATACTGATTGCCGAGTTGGGATATGCTGGTTTTGAAAGTTTTGTGGAAACCGAAGAAGGCATTACGGCTTATATTCAAAAGGAAGAATGGAACCCAAACATTTTGGAAGAAATTCATATTTTAAATTCTGGGGAGTTCAAAATAGAATACACCTTTTCAGAAATAGAACAAATCAACTGGAATTCCGAATGGGAAAAAAACTTCGACCCTATTGAAGTTGACGGAAAATGCAGTGTTCGAGCACCATTTCACCCCATTAAAAATTTTGAATATGAAATAGTAATCGAACCCAAAATGTCATTCGGAACCGGTCATCACGAGACTACTTTTATGATGCTCCAGTTTATTTTGGAAAACAATTTTGAGGGAAAAACAGTGCTAGATATGGGTTGCGGTACTGCAGTTTTAGCTATTTTGGCTGAAATGCGAGGCGCTTCAAAACTGGATGCAATTGATATTGACGAGTGGTGTTTTGAAAATTCATTGGAAAATATACAAAGAAACGATTGCGAAAATATTTCAGTATTTTTGGGAGATGCCACTTTGTTGGGCGACAAAAAATATGATGTGATTATTGCCAACATCAACCGAAATATTCTTTTGGGCGATATGCCTGCTTACAGAAAATGTTTGGATAAGGGCGGCGAACTTTACCTCAGTGGATTTTATAATGAAGATTTGCCGATTATTAAAGAAGCTTGCAATAATCTAGGTTTTACCTTCGTTGAAAATAAGGAGAAAAACAAATGGGTTGCAGCTAAGTTTAAAATTCAGTAAATTTCATTTGTTTTAGGAATTTTACAAAGATATTATGAGTACCAGAGAAAAAATCCAAGAAGAAGTAGAGGTTGTGGAAAAGGAGCACAATCTCAATGAAATTGTGCTTTACAATGATGATGTAAACACTTTTGACCACGTAATAAACAGTTTAATCTTTGCATGTGAACATACGCCAGAACAGGCGGAACAGTGCTCAATTATTGTTCATTATAAAGGAAAATGTACCGTAAAAACAGGAGAGTTTGACGAATTAAAACCACGCTGCTCAATGCTTTTGGAAGCTGGATTGAGTGCAGAGATTATTTAAAACCTCTCAAAATACAATCCCTTTCCCGTTTGTCATCGAAGTCTTTTTCGATTTTAGCAATTTTTGATGGCTTTAAAAGATTAAAAAAATATTTAAAAAAATCGATTTTTTGTGAAAATTAAGCCTTAAAAAAACCACGTTTTCAAAAACGTGGTTTATTGGTTGTGACCTCGCCAGGATTCAAACCTGGAACCTTCTGAGCCGTAATCAGATGCGCTATTCAGTTGCGCCACGAGGCCGTAATATATTTTGCTTTAAGCGGGTGCAAATATATTTCTTTTTAAATTGCAAGACAAATTAATGTCTGTAAAAAATGAATTTATCTGAATATATTCGAAATATTGAGAATTTTCCAAAATCTGGGGTTAATTTTAAAGACATAACGCCATTACTTGCAAACAGTAATGCGGTTGAATATTGTCTTCAGCAATTGTTGGCTTTGGTAGAAGGTAAAAAAATTGACAAAGTTGCAGCTATTGAATCCCGTGGATTTTTCTTTGGAACACTTTTGGCCCAAAAACTCAATGCAGGATTTGTGCCCATCAGAAAACCAGGGAAGCTTCCCTATAAAACCTTAAAAGAACCATATCAGCTGGAATATGGGCTTGACGCTCTCGAAATCCATGAAGACGCGATTAAAAAAGGGGAGCGTGTGCTTTTGCATGACGATGTTTTGGCAACAGGCGGGACCGCAAGGGCTGCTTGTAATTTGATTGAACAGTTGGGTGGGGAAATTGTGCAATGCAATTTTCTGCTCGAACTTGAATTTTTAAACGGAATTAAAAAATTGAAAAGTCATTCCGTTAAATCACTTTTAAAATATTAATCCAAAGCGTTTTTTGTGACCCACAATCTATAGGCAAATATTGCCATTTGAAACTTTGAGGCCTTTGATAGATCTACTCCTTTTTTTGTGAAGCTTGGAAGCAGCTTGCTATTCACTTTTGAAAGGAATTTAAAAAACTTCTTCTTCATATTTATCTAAGTCTAATATGAATTTAGGCATTTATTAATAAAATGTTTTTAAAGTGATGTTAAAACCTATTCCGCACTTTTCATAATCGTATGCTGTTTGTCAACAGCTACGGCAATATCTTTTATGGCCTCTTTGCCATTGCCAAATGAGGATGAAGAAACCGATCCGTTTTGATTGTCTATGGTAATGGAAATATGTGTTATTTCATTTTTGTCATTTCGCTCTAAATTTTTATAATAAAATGAAATGTTTTCCATATCATAACTATTTTGAAGTTTAAGTAGTTCTGAATCAGTTGTGTTCTTGGTTATGGATTGCGAAATTGGATTAAAACTTGTGGCGCTTTTTACTCGAGGATGATTTAAAGTTCTTATGCTATCACTGCGTTTTTGCATGCGCTTCTCCATTTCAGCCTGTCTTTCTTTCATCGCTTTCATGTGTTCTTCCATTTCCATCTCCATTTTATCGCTCCTTTCTTTCAAGGCTTTCCTGCGATCCTTATAGGGTTTTTCAGTGTCATCAGAAACTTTTCTTCCATTTTGTTGGCTTATAAATGCTTGGTTTGAACTACCAGCGCTTTTAATAGATATGCGACTGCCTTCCGAAACGATAATTATATCATTTATTGGTTTCTTGCTGCTTACACTGTACTTTCCGGAATTATTGTTTTTGTCCTTATAGCCAATTGTGATAGAAATAATCTCAGAATTATCATTGTAGATTACACCTGAATACTCAAAACCCAATCCTTCATCCTTCATTTGTTTTTTGATTTTTTGAAGCTCTTCAGGTGTTGTTTTTTTTGTAATCATTGCGGTAATCTGCCTTTCTTCAACTGAATTTTTTTCTGATGTTTTGGCGTTCACATTTTTTTGACCGTATGAAAGAAGTGAAAAAGTGAAAATTAACAAAACAGAAAAAGATGAAAGTTTTTGAAGCACTTTCTTAATATTGGTTTCCATAACTATGTTTAAATTAAAAATTAGTCCAAAAAGGTTGAATTGGGGACTTATATACAGATTAAAGGTTTTGGGGATAGCAACAAATATAAAACTAATTTTTTTTTTGCATTTAGTATCTTTGCGGGCATTTATATTTCTATGGATTACTTACAGCTTTTTCTAGGTTTGGTTTTATTGGTGGTTGGAGGTGAATTTTTAGTTCGCTCTTCTGTAGCGCTTTCTTTTAAACTTCATCTTTCTAAAATGGTTATAGGGCTTACAGTGGTTTCCTTTGCTACTTCTGCTCCAGAGCTATTGGTGAGCTTGCAGGCCGCGCTAAGTGGTTTTTCTGATATTTCCTTAGGGAATGTTATCGGATCAAATATCGCAAACATAGGATTAGTGCTCGGTATAACAGCAGTAATAGCCCCATTGAGTATCGATAAGGATTTTTATAAACTGAATTGGCCCGTTATGATGGTCCTTTCCGTTGCCCTATATTTTATTTTGATGAGCGGTATGCAGATAACACGTTCTGAAGGGGTAGCGCTACTTCTGATGCTTTTTGTTTATCTCTGGGTTTTAATAAAAAGAGCAAAAAAAGAAAGAGGCTCGCAACCTGAAGATGACGGTATTGATGAAGGGCTCTCCAAAGCTTCAAATTTTAAGATCACAGTATGGTTATTAATAGGAGGACTGGCATTATATGGTGGTAGTGAGTTTTTGGTCGGTGGAGCAGTTTCATTAGCGAAAGGATTCGGTGTAAGCGAGCGCGTAATTGCCGTAACTATGATTGCTGTAGGAACAAGCATTCCTGAACTTGCGGCTTCTGTGATCGCAGCCCTTAAAAAAGAGAAAGCCATTTCCCTTGGAAATCTTATTGGTTCAAATATCTTCAACATTTCATCGGTTTTGGGCATCACTGCTATTATCCAGCCTATAGCTGTGAAAAGCAAAGAAGTGCTTACCAATGATATTTTTTGGATGATTGGTTTCGCAGCGGTTTTACTTCCGTTGGCATTTCTTCCAAAATCCTATCAACTTGGACGAAAAAGAGGACTTTTATTGGTTGTGGCCTATGCGATTTTTATAGGAACGACAATTTTAAAATAAAAGAAAAATAATTCTACCCCTATTTTTTAGGGGGGGTGTTCATAAATATTTACAGAAAAATGTAAATTATTTGGAATAATTCAGGGGGTGTGTTTGTGTTTTTTATATTTTTGCACTGTCAAACTATAAAAACAAAAATATGCCCACCATGCGATTTCATGCCATTAAAGAGACCTTTAACAGGGTTCCTGTGCCAGTTAATGAACCGGACAGACGTTCCGATATCTTCGGAAAAAATGTTTTTAATGAAACTGCTATGCGGCAGTATCTTACCAAAGACTCCTTTAAGAGCGTTATGGACGCCATTGAAAATGGATCCAAAATTGAACGCCATATAGCAGACCATATTTCAACCGGAATGAAAGAATGGGCTATAGCAAAAGGAGCAACACATTACACACACTGGTTTCAACCTTTAACAGGAGCAACGGCTGAAAAACATGACGCCTTTTTTGAAACAATGGAAAATGGCCAAGCTATTGAAAAATTTGGTGGAGGACAGTTGGTTCAACAAGAACCGGATGCTTCCAGTTTTCCAAATGGTGGAATTAGAAATACTTTTGAAGCCCGTGGTTATACAGCTTGGGATCCAACTTCGCCGGCTTTTATTTATGGAACTACTTTATGTATCCCTACTGTTTTTGTGTCATATACGGGTGAAGCGTTGGATTATAAAACTCCATTGCTACGCGCTTTGCAGTCGGTTGATAATGCCGCAACTGCTGTAGCAAAATACTTTGATAAAAACGTCGTCAAGGTAAACGCAACTTTAGGTTGGGAGCAGGAGTATTTTTTGGTTGATAGTGCTTTGGCATTAAGCCGTCCGGATATTTCGTTATCTGGTAGAACTTTGTTGGGACATTCCTCTGCAAAAGGACAACAGTTGGATGACCATTATTTTGGGTCAATCCCAGCGCGGGTTTTAAATTTCATGCGTCATTTGGAAACAGAATGTATGCTTTTGGGCATCCCTGTTAAAACTCGCCACAATGAAGTTGCTCCAAACCAATTTGAATTGGCTCCAATATTTGAAGAAACTAATTTGGCAGTGGATCACAATTCCTTATTAATGGACTTGATGCACAAAATTGCTGATAAGCATAATTTTAAGGTTTTGTTCCACGAAAAACCATTTGCAAATGTAAACGGAAGTGGGAAGCATAACAATTGGTCTTTGGCAACCAATACTGGCGTTAACCTTCTTGGGCCTGGAAGCACACCAATGAAGAACCTCCAGTTTCTTACTTTTTTCATCAATACGCTTAAGGCCGTCAATGAACATGAAGAATTGATTAGAGCATCTATTGCCAGTGCTAGTAACGACCATCGTTTGGGCGCTAATGAAGCTCCGCCTGCAATCATTTCTGCATTTATTGGTTCACAATTGACCGAAGTATTGGATGAGTTGGAAAAAGTGACAAGCGGAAAACTTTCTCCTCAAGAGAAAACAGACCTTAAATTAAATGTTGTTGGAAAAATTCCAGAAATATTATTGGATAACACCGATCGAAACAGAACTTCTCCCTTCGCTTTTACAGGTAACAAGTTTGAGTTTCGCGCTGTAGGTTCTACAGCCAATTGCGCCAATCCTATGACGGTTCTCAATGCAATTGTGGCAAGACAACTTATAGATTTCAAAGAGGAAGTTGATGCGCTTATCAAAGATAAGAAGATGAAAAAAGACGATGCTATCTTCAATGTTCTTAAGGAGTATATAAAAGACTCAAAGAGAATTCGCTTTGAAGGTGATGGATATGGAGATGCTTGGGAAAAGGAAGCTAAAAAACGCGGATTGAGCAATCACAAAACTACTCCTCATGCATTAAAGGCGAAAGTTTCTAAAAAAACCATTTCACTTTTTGAAAGCCTTGGCATTATGAGCAAGGTAGAACTGGAGGCCCGTTATGAAATTGAAATGGAGGATTATACCAAGCGGATTCAAATTGAAGGACGTATTCTGGGAGATATTGCTCGAAACCACGTAATTCCCACAGCAATTCGATACCAAAATGTATTGATAGAGAACGTACAGGGCTTAAAAAATATCTATGGCACTGATTTCAAAAAGTTAGCTGGCGAGCAAATGCAGCTCATTGAACAAATAAGCGAACATATTGCGAAAATTAATAAAGGCATTACCGATATGATTAATGCTCGAAAAAAAGCAAATAAAATTGAGGATGTTGAAAAAAGTGCCTTTGCTTATTGTGATGATGTAAAACCATATTTTGAAATTATTCGTTACCATTGTGATAAATTGGAACTTTTGGTAGACGATGAAATTTGGCCATTGACTAAATATAGAGAGCTCTTGTTTACAAAGTAACTATTGGTCTATTTTATTTAAAGCCGCTCAATTTTTTGAACGGCTTTTTAATTTTGTGCCACCCTAGATTGCGAAATATTTTTTATTCTTTAAATTAATTTGCGCGCAAGGTTTAGATGAATTTCAGCTAAAAATTGCTTTGAATTTTTGATCAAAAAAAAGAGGTAATTTTCTGGTTTACAGCTATAATTATATAATTCGATTTTTATTTTTAACAAAATTTTAACATTGAGTGTTAAGATTAAATAATGCGTAGTTCATCGGTATTTTTCTAATCTTCAACACAAAAAATCATAAATTAATGTGGGAAAATACGTTAATTCCAAAGAAAAGTTCTCTTTTTTAAACAGTAGTTTTGGGCATAAAGTTGTTCTTTAATATTTTTTCTTGCATCTTTGATATGTGATTAAATGATAGTGATATCAGAACCACATCTCCTCGAAATTTATAAAATACAAACCTATCCCTAGTAATTAAATCTTTTTGGTCTTTGATCAAATGGTTTAGCATCTTTAAAAATTTCCTCTATATGCCCTAAGATGTATTTTGGATACATCTTATATCGAATCCCTTATTTATTATAAATCATTTTGCATTTGCATCGATTTATTATTTACCGAAAGGAAGTAATTCCTTGTAGTGAATTGATTTTTTTAACCAAATATATTTTAACCAAATATTAATCTTTAAATTTTTTAAATTATGAAAAAAATGATTTTTTGCGCAGTAGCGCTATTTGTAGGTGGAATGACCTATGCTCAGGTAACTGATTCACAGGGAAATGTGGCGCCAGCTCCGAACAAGATTTCTGCTTTAGCTGGATCAGCTGCGGGAGCCAACACGGGACTATCCGTTCAAAACGGTCATGAAAACAAAGTACGTGTGCGTCAGGCCGGTACTTCACAGTCAGCCTATACCTTTCAGGATGATGGTACTACAGGTTTTGGTGAGAACCAAGCAGATGTTCGCCAAACCGGAGCCGTATCGGCTGCCAGTGGGGTTGCAAATGCTGCAGACGTAAGACAATCTGGTGCTTTGAACAGCTCTGCTACCCGCCAAGAGGGTGACAACA
>JAGQYY010000079.1:6797-10130 GCA_020435825.1 Aequorivita sp. | reverse complement strand
CTTGAAAGTTATACGAAACACTGGAGCGCATACTTTAGATTTAACTGGTGGAGCACCTGAAATGAACCCAGATTTCCGCTGGTTTGTTGATGAAGCAAGCAAAGCCGGGATTAAGGATTTTATTGTACGGAGCAATCTTACCATCATTCGTGCGAATAAAAAATATTACGATTTGCCGGAATTCTTTAAAAACCACAACGTACACGTATTGAGCAGCATGCCGCACTGGACACGTGGGAAAACCGACAAACAAAGGGGCGAAGGTGTTTTTGATCAATCGATTAAAGCATTGCAGGAATTAAACGCCGTAGGTTACGGATTGCCGGACAGCGACCTTCGTCTTGATTTGGTCTATAACCCAAGTGGCGCTTTTTTACCGGGCGATCAAGCCAGTATGGAAAAGGATTTCAAAAAAGCGTTGTTTGAAGATTTCGGGATACATTTCCACAATCTTTTTGCTATTACAAACCTTCCTATTTCAAGGTTTTTGGATTATTTGATTGCTTCGGAAAATTATGAGGATTACATGCATTCCCTTGTGGAAGCATACAATCCCGCAGCAGTAAAAAACGTGATGTGCCGCAATACCATCTCGGTGAGTTGGGATGGCTATCTATACGATTGCGATTTCAACCAAATGCTGGAATTGAAGGTAGCGGGTAAAATACAGCACATTTCAGAATACAACGAAGATATACTCAATGACCGAAAAATAATCATTGGCCAACATTGTTACGGTTGTACCGCCGGAGCCGGTAGCAGTTGTCAAGGTGCGACGGTAAAATAAATACTGGCTGTTTTGGTTTTAAACAATTTCATGAAAATATTTTTCACATCCTTGGTTTGCTTGTTTTTTTCAGGTGTAATGGTAGGTCAAAAACCGCTTGATGAATTGTTGAAACAATACAACACCCAAAGTGTTCCGTACATTTCCATAGATGAATTGCGCATGTTTCAGATGAATGATACCGTCACAATCCTTGATGCGCGCGAGCCCGAAGAATTTAAAGTAAGTCACTTAAAGTCAGCCATAAATGTTGGATATAGTGATTTTTCTATAGAGGAAAAACAACTCAAAACATTGAATAAAAATATTCCTGTAATTGTATATTGCTCAATTGGAATCCGTTCCGAAAAGATAGCGGAAAAATTGAAAAATGCTGGTTTTGCTACGGTAAAAAATCTTTACGGCGGTATCTTTGAATGGAAAAACAAGGGTTATCCCGTTATTGATTCTACTGGAACAGAAACTGAAAATGTGCACACTTTTTCAAAAATCTGGCGTAAATATTTAAAGAAAGGAAATCCTATTTATTAAAATTATTGAACACTAAAAAAATGGGCTTACTCTCCTCAAAACAAACCGATGGCGACAATGAAATGGCTTTCGATTTTCATTTTCCTACTTCAAAAAAAGCACTAATCATTTTTGCCAGAACCCCCGAATTGGGCAAAGTAAAAACCCGATTGGCAAAATCAGTTGGCGATGAAAGCGCGTTAAATATCTATAAGTTTTTGTTGAAGCACACCGCGGAAATTACAGAAAAACTAAGCGTTGATAAATATGTATTTTATTCCGAGAACATTCACCGCGACGATATTTGGAACCCGGATATTTTCAGAAAAAAGTTACAATCGGGGAATGATTTAGGCGAACGTATGCAGAATGCATTTTCAGAAATGTTTGGAATGGGGTATAAAAAAGTGATGATAGTTGGTAGCGATATTTATGAGCTGCAACAAAAAGATATTGAAAATGCGTATGATGTGCTTGAAACCGCCCCTTTTGTAATCGGCCCCGCAGCCGATGGCGGCTATTATCTTTTGGGAATGAAGGAACCCAATCCTGAAATATTCCAAAATAAAAACTGGGGCACGGATACCGTTTTGAAAGCTACGCTGGAAGATTTAAAAACTGAAAAATACGTTCTTCTAGAAGAGCGCAGTGATGTGGATTATTATGAAGACATTAAAAATGTGGATGCTTTTCAGCAATTTTTACCCCCTTATTTAGACAAAAATTTTTTATAGTATATGAGCACCTTAAAATACATTGAAGAAGCCGCAGATTATTTAAAACAACGTGGATTTGAAAAACCTGAAGTAGGAATTATTCTCGGAACAGGCCTAGGGAAATTAATTGAAAATGTTTCAATTGAGGCCGAAGTAAGCTACAATCACATTCCCAATTTTCCCACAGCAACCGTTGAATTTCACAAAGGAAAATTGATTTATGGCACTTTGGAAGGAAAGAAAGTAGTTTTAATGCAGGGCCGTTTTCACGTTTATGAAGGTTATTCAATGCGTGACGTTACTTTCCCAGTTCGAGTAATGCACCTTTTGGGAATCAAACATTTGCTTGTCAGCAATGCTTCCGGAGCCATAAACCTCAATTTCAAAAAAGGCGAAATCATGCTTATTGATGACCACATCAACCTACAAGGAGACTCGCCCCTCGCCTTCCGCGGAGTTGAAAAAATGGGAACGCGTTTTGTAGATATGAGCGCGCCATACAATGCAGAAATGAACCAGAAAATGGAGCAGATTGCTTCAGGGAAAAATATAAAACTGCACAAAGGCGTTTACGCCAGTGTGGTTGGGCCGCAATTGGAAACCCGTGCTGAATACCGTTATTTAAAAATTATAGGGGCCGATGCCGTGGGAATGAGCACCGTGCCAGAGGTTATTGTTGCAAACCATTTGGAATTGGCGGTTTTGGCAGTTTCAATCCTTACTGATGAATGCAATCCTGACAACCTGCAACCCGTGGATATTGAAGAAATAATCTCGATGGCCGCCAAAGCGGAACCGGATATGATTGTGCTATTTACAGAGTTAATTAAGCAATTGTAATCAAACCCTATTTATTGCAAGCGAAAGTACCTTGGAAAAATATTTCGAAATATTCAAAAGTTCCTACCACGGCTATTTCAATTATCTGTGGAATGAAATAACGCATTTCCATTGGGAAAACTATTTCTATGGGTTGATAATCGTTTCGCTTCTAGTCTGGGCCTTGGAGCTTTTATTGCCGTGGCGGAAAAACCAAAAAATTTTCCGAAAGGATTTTTGGCTGGACACTTTTTATATGTTCTTTAATTTTTTTCTGCTGAATTTAATCGTACTTATTTTTCTTTCAAACACCGTTGAAGCATTGTTCAATGATTTTCTTTCCCTCTTTGGGTTATCTGTCGCAAGTTTTCAGCTATTCAATCTTAATACATTACCACTGGGTCTGGGGCTGGTTGTTTTCTTTTTGGTTACCGATTTTGTACAATGGAATACGCACATGTTATTGCACCGCATTCCTTTTTTATGGAATTTTCATAAACT
>JAGQYY010000079.1:2589-6698 GCA_020435825.1 Aequorivita sp. | reverse complement strand
AGTTAAAGAAATGGGGTTTGCGGCACACCTTCGGTACCACTGGATGGAACCCGTTGTTTACCGATCTATGCTGTATATTCCGCTGGCGATTATAGGAGGATTTTCGGTAGAGTCTATTGCTATTGTGCACTTTACGGCATTAACCATTGGACACTTAAACCACGCAAACCTAGGCTGGGACTATGGTTTTTTGAAATACATTTTCAACAACCCGAAAATGCACATTTGGCACCACGCCAAGGAATTACCGAAAAACGCACTCTTTGGCGTAAATTTTGGCATTAGCTTAAGCCTCTGGGACTACCTTTTTAAAACAAACCACATCCCACATAATGGCCGGGACATTGAGTTGGGCTTTGATGGCGATGAAAAATTTCCTTCCAGTTTTATTTCGCAGGAATTATATCCTATAAAAACCGAACGTCGAAATAATCCGTAATTATTTCAAAATGAAAAACCTTACAATAATGAAAACTATGTTTAATCCCGCCACTATATTCTTTCTTGTGTTTTTTTTGCAAAGCTGCAATCTACTTTCCGCCGCAGGTATTAGCAGTCACGGACAGCCAACCAAAAAAGTACAGTCTGAGTTCACTTCAACAACAGCAAATTCTTCCGTAAATGTGGACCACTCCCAATGGGACAAGTTGCTCAAAAAGCATGTAAACAGTGAAGGAATGGTAGATTACAAAGGGTTTAAAAGGGACGAAGCCGAACTGGATGGATATCTAGGAATGCTTTCAGAAAAAAGACCAACGAATACCTGGAGTGTGCAGGAATTGCTGGCCTATTACATCAATCTTTACAATGCTGCAACCGTAAAATTAATTTTGGAAAATTATCCTGTAAAAAGTATAAAAGATATTGATGGCGCCTGGACCAAAGCCTTTGTTTCCGTTGGCAACAAAACTCTTTCACTAGGCGAAATTGAAAACGGGATACTTCGGAAAATGAACGAGCCGCGAATTCATTTCGCCATAAACTGTGCTTCAATTTCTTGCCCAAATCTTTTTAACGAAGCTTTTACGGCCAATAAAATAAACGCGCAACTGGATGCCGTTACCCGAGCTTTTATTAATAGTTCGAAAAACGATATAGGAAAAAAACACCTTAAACTTTCTAAAATTTTTAAGTGGTACAAAAAAGATTTTATGGTAAATGGCAAAAAAGATGTTATCGCATTTGTAAGCGCCTATGTAAACCAGCCTATTACAATAAGCCCAAACGCAACTATAGCGTATTTTGAATACGATTGGGGATTAAACGAGCAACCATAGGTTTTTTTATCTTTGGAAGTATGATAAGCATTATCATTCCCGTTTTAAATGAAGCCACTACCATTGGCGCGTTACTTACCGATATTTCTAAAAAAACTTCTTTAGAAAATATTTCTGAAATACTACTGGTAGATGGCGGCAGCGAAGACGAAACGATTCATTTAGCTACATCATTTTATAAAAAACTTCCTCTTTCTATCCTAAAATCGCAAAAAGGGCGTGCCAAACAAATGAATATGGGCGCACAACACGCTTCTGGAAATATTTTATACTTTGTGCATGCAGATACCACGCTTCCTAAAAATTTTGATGCCCAACTAATTTCCCAAATTGAAAATGGGTTTGTAGCAGGTTGTTTTAGAATGAAATTTGACAGCAACCACCCCATTCTTAAACTTTCGCAGTGGTTTACACGATTTAATGTAAAAAGTTGCCGCGGGGGCGACCAAACGTTATTTATTTCAAAAAGTGTTTTTCAAAAATTAAACGGATTTAATGAATCCTTCATAATTTATGAAGATTGTGAATTTACCAATAGAATTTACGACCAGTTCAATTTTGTTGTCATGAAAGACTATGTTATTACTTCGGCAAGGCGATACAAAAACAATGGCACCCTAAAACTTCAATACCACTTTACAATAATCCATATAAAAAAATGGCTGGGAGCCTCGCCAAAATCGTTGGTTGCCTATTATCGCAAATACATTGCTTAATTTTTTTGAGTATTCTCTTTGTACACTTGCTGTATAAGTTGTTCTGCGGGCTTGTTTTGCGGCGTAAATTGATTATCAGTATTGCCTCCAGCCTCTTTATGCGCAATAAACCATTTCCACAGAAATCCACCGGCAAACCATTGTTCATTCCATACTTCTTCATATAAAGCCTGCAAAGTATTTGATTGTCCCTCAAAATTCATTGAAGTCAATGTATGGTCACTTTCCCAAGGTTCCTTTCCGGCAAAATCCACGCTTCGGTAGCCGTATTCCGTAAAGAGAATCTGTTTGTTTTCCCTTTCTGAAACATTTTTCAATTCTTCTTTCCAAAGGGCCCAACCATTTCGTGCTTCTTCAACCGTTGGGGTTTTGCTTTCCGAAACAGGAAAATAGGCATCAACCCCTATATAATCCAAAGCATCCCAAAACGGCACGCGTTTGTATTCATCCCAATTTGCGGCATAAGTGAGTTTTCCTTTGTAAATAGTCCTTATTTCTTCAATAAGGTTTCGCCAATATTCGGGACGATGCGCTATAAATTTTTCAAGCTCAGTGCCAACACATAACATTTCAACCTTTTCTTCTTCGGCCACTTTCGCAAAATCGGTTATAAAATTTCTGTAGGAATCCTCAAGTTCCAACCAATCTGCTTCCGAAGCCATTTTTACCAAGCCCGTAAATTCCCCATTCCAAACCCATATTTGGGGTTTCATCATTACACGAATATCGTTATTGTGAAGCATTCTGATATATTGTTTCGCGCCTTCATCCGTTTCGCCGAACCATTGTCTTTTTTGATTGTAAATGATTTCAGGATGCTTTATACTTTTAATGAACCCAAAAGGCATAATGGCCGCATAATTGGCATATACATTTTTTATAGGAGCAATCTGGCTTTGCTTTAAAGTATCTGGAGAAGCAACAAAACTAACACCATTTATTTTTGAAGTTTCTCGCTGTGCACAACCCCAAAAGAAAGTACAGAAAAAAAGGAACAGAAAAACGGATACCTTCATAACGGAAAACATAATTTTGTCTATCTTTTTTCAAGGAAAAAAGAATATTTATCTCAAAGTTAAGTTTTCTATGTGTATTACGACCAATATGGCAAATTGAATGTAATGGAACCAAAAAAAGACACTAATGCTCCAAACCTAATGGGCTGGGCCATAAAATATGCCTCTTCCGCAGGATTGGCAGGAATGCTATGTTGCGTAGCGCCTGCTATTTTATTTATGTTTGGATTAATGGGAGGCATCTATGCCATTTCGTTCGCCAACTTTTTTTATGCTGAAGACGGCACGGCAGGAACAGGCGCATGGATACTACGGGGCGCAGCAGTACTAATTGGCGCTTATGGGTTTTACAAGTTTAAAACAAAGCAAAACCAGTGTAGCATCGATCCCAAACGAAAAAGAAAGAACCTAATCCTCATGGCTGTTATTACCATTGTTTTGGGTGTTGGTGTTTTCTTCACGCTCGAAAAAGCATCCGGTTGGTATTTTGACAATTATATCGTACCCGCACAACAAAAAGAGTATCATTCGCAAAAGCCATAATAAAGTGTATTTTTGTGAAAATATACCATTGCCTTGGCATCCATTACAGTTATCATTCCCGCTTTTAACGAAGAAGCCTCCATTGGGACGGTAATTGCCGAGATTCCTGAAATGGTTTCAGAAATCATTGTAGTTGATAACAATTCTACCGATACTACTGCAAAAGTTGCCAAAGAAGCTGGAGCTACCGTGCTTTTTGAAAAAAACAAAGGCTACGGAAATGCCTGTTTAAAAGGCCTGCAATATATTTCCCAAGCAAAAGAAAAACCCGATATTGTGGTTTTTCTCGATGGCGATTATAGCGATTATCCTTCAGAATTGACAAAAATAGTTGCCCCTATACTTGAAGATGATATTGACTTTGTAGTAGGTGCACGAATAAAAGAATTACGTGAAGCAGGCTCAATGACTTTTCCGCAGCGCTTCGGAAATGAATTGGCTACTAAATTGATGATGCTTTTTTTCAACTCAAAATTTACAGATCTTGGCCCTTTTCGTGCCATTAAATATGAAAAACTACTTCAGCTTAATATGCAAGACAAAACCTACGGATGGAC
>JAGQYY010000079.1:0-2490 GCA_020435825.1 Aequorivita sp. | reverse complement strand
TTACATATACCGAAGTTCCCGTAAAGTATAAAAACCGCATTGGCGTTTCAAAAGTTTCGGGTACGGTAAAAGGTGCTATCTTTGCTGGCATAAAGATTCTAAGCTGGATCTTTAAATATAGTTTCAAAAAATGATTCTTGAATCAATAATCATTACCGTTTATTCCATTGCCCTGCTCCTAATATTTATGTATGCTTTGGCGCAGCTGAATCTGCTATTCAATTATTTAACAGCTCGGAAAGGCCATAAAAACTCCCCAACTTTTGATTTTTCAAAAGAAGTGGAAATCCCAAAAGTTACCATCCAACTTCCTGTTTACAACGAATTGTATGTAATGCAACGTTTGCTGGATAACATTGCCCAAATTGATTATCCAAAAGACAAACTGGAAATACAAGTTCTTGACGACAGTACCGATGAGTCCTTTGCACAAACGGCACAGCACATTCGAGAATTGCAAAAAACGGGGTTGGACATACAGCACATTACCCGCAAAAATCGAGAGGGTTTTAAGGCCGGGGCATTAAAGGAAGGGTTAAAGATTGCCAAAGGAGAGTACATTGCCATTTTTGATGCAGATTTTCTTCCGAAGAAAGACTGGTTGAAAAATACCGTTCCATACTTCAAAGACCCTGAAATTGGCGTTGTCCAAACACGTTGGAGCCATTTAAACAGAGATTATTCCATACTTACTCGTGTTCAGGCCTTTGCGCTGGATGCACATTTCACATTGGAACAGGTGGGAAGAAACAGTAAGGGGCATTTCATAAATTTCAACGGAACGGCAGGCGTTTGGCGAAAAGAATGTATTCTGGACGCGGGAAACTGGGAGGGCGATACACTCACTGAAGATTTGGACCTCAGCTATCGAGCACAGCTCAAAATGTGGAAATTCAAATATCTGGAAGAAGTTGAAACCCCGGCAGAACTTCCCATGGTAATAAGTGCAGCACGCTCGCAACAATTTAGATGGAACAAAGGCGGTGCCGAAAACTTTCAGAAAATGGCCTGGCGCGTTTTTAAAAGCCATGATGTTTCCTTTAAGACAAAGCTGCACAGCTTTTTGCATTTGCTGAACAGCACGATGTTTTTGAATATTTTGATAGTTGCAATATTGAGTATTCCGATGCTTTATATCAAAAACGAATACGAGCATTTGAAAATGTATTTTTATGTGATGAGCTTTTTTGTGATAAGCACCATCATCTTTTTTATCTGTTATTGGTTTACCTATAAAACGATTTATGGCGGCGGATTTAAACATTTTATGAAATATTCAGCAATGTTTTTTACGTTTTTTTCTGTGGCGATGGGCTTTTCACTGCACAATTCCATTGCGGTCTTGGAAGGACATTTTGGGAAGAAAAGTGAATTTATCCGCACCCCGAAATTCAACATTAGCTCTTTAAAGGAAAGCTGGAAAGGCAATAAGTACATTACTAAAAACATTTCGCCAAACGTGATTGTTGAAGGAATTTTGATGCTTTACTTTGCCTTTGGGATGTACAGTGCCTTCATTGTTGGCGACCAAGGAGGTGATTTTGGACTTTTCCCTTTTCACTTAATGCTTTTTTTAGGGTTTGGATTTGTGTTTTTTAAATCGCTCACTTCAAAAGTATAAACCATTTTTAGTTACATTTAAACGCTGCGAATCTTAGCGCTTGTCTCTGCGATACGCTGCGTAATAATTATACCACAAAGTTGCACAGAAAGCCACGGAGTTTCACGGAGAAATTCTGAAATCGAAAATCTACAATCAATATGTATCCGCCGCCGCACCACCAATCGCACGATATTGAAAAAATGATCTTGACGATCAAGCATTTTCCATTGGGGATGCTGGTTACCGCCATTGGTGGAAAACCGTTTGTTACCCATATTCCTTTTATTTATAATGAAACCTCAAAAAAGCTGGTCGCCCACATAGACCGAAGCAATCCACAACTCGAAACATTGACTGAAAACGCAGAAGTTACCGTCGTTTTTAAAGGACCGGATACATATATTTCGCCCAGCATTTATACAACGCCACAATTGCCCACTTGGAATTATATAATTGTGCACATAACTGGAAAACTGAAGTTATTGAACAATGCCGAAATTGTTAAGCAAACAATGATGGCTATGACCAAATTTATGGAAGGCGATGCTCAAAAGTTCAGTCTAAAAAAAGACGATTCCCGAATGGAACGTTTAATAGATTATATTCAGGCTTTTGAGATTGAACCTACCCATTGGGAAGGGAAATTCAAACTTTCGCAGGATAAAAATGTACAGGATTTTGAAAATGCAAAACAGGAATTGAAGCGAAGTTCTGAGAAGGACGTTTCAACATTTATTGAGAAAATATACAAGAAATGACAAGACTATAGGACGTAAGACGCGGTCGTTGCTGACAAGGTCTTATGTTCTATAGTCTTTAAGAGCATCGGTCTTAAGTCTATTTCAAATACTTTTTTACCTCTTCAAAATCCAATCCGCCATAATTCC
>JAGQYY010000078.1 GCA_020435825.1 Aequorivita sp. | reverse complement strand
AAAAGCAGGCTCAAAAGAGCCATTTTTTAGCCAATTGAAAAAAGTCAAGATGACTTCAATAATATAAAAATTCAAAAAAAGGGTTTAGTCCTTTTTAAGTTTAGAAATTCCTTTTGGCCTTGATTCCAATTTGGCTCTTCTTTCTGCAAGTTCTTTCTGCATCTGTGCTTGTTTTGCTTCATATTCCATTTTCTTTTTGGCCGCTAATGCTGCTTGTTCTTTTTTGGAAGCTTCAAGTTGGGCTTGCTGTTGTGCTTTCCTTTCAGCAATCAGAGCCTCATTTTGAGGGTCTATATATTCATCATCTACCAAAACTTTTTTATCACTGTCTTTTGAGGTAACTTCACTAAAATTTCTATCAACTTTATCATTGTCCTCTATTATTAGAGCCCCAGATTCAGTATCGATATCTTTTGTTTCCTTAACTATAACATCACTGCCAACTTTTGTGACCACTCGTTTGGTAGTAGATTCTTCTTTGACTGACTTATTTACTTGTGCTTGAATTCCCGCAACAGTAAAAACGGCAACAGCCAAGTTTATCATTAATTTCTTCATGATTATTGATTATTTATGGTTTCAATTGTAAACTTAATGCTATTATAGTTAAATTCTTGTAAATCTTTAGTGAAATAAAACCCAATTTTTTTCTTAAATGCATTTTGTAATCAATTATGAAAAGTCTGCTTTGAAGATGTATATTTGCATCCTCGTAAACCAAAACCATTATTAAAAGGTTTGCCCTAAAAAATAGATTTAATGAAAGCAGGTATTGTAGGATTGCCAAACGTGGGGAAATCCACGTTATTCAATTGTTTGTCTAATGCGAAAGCACAAAGTGCAAATTTCCCTTTTTGTACTATTGAACCAAATGTTGGTGTAGTGAATGTGCCAGACAAACGTTTGTTGAAATTGGAAGAATTGGTAAAACCCGAGCGCGTACTTCCCGCAACTGTTGAAATAGTTGATATTGCTGGATTGGTAAAAGGTGCAAGCAAAGGCGAAGGTTTGGGAAACCAATTTTTGAGCAATATCCGCGAAACTGATGCCATTCTCCATGTATTGCGCTGTTTTGACAATGATAACATTGTTCATGTTGACGGCAATGTAAATCCAATTCGCGATAAGGAAACCATTGATATAGAACTTCAATTGAAGGATTTGGAAACGGTGGATAAAAAACTTGAAAAAGTAAAGCGCGCCGCACGTACCGGAAATAAAGAGGCCCAAAAAGAGGAAACAGCTTTGCTTAAAGTAAAAGCTGGTTTGGAAGCTGGAATATCAGTGCGCGCAATCGATTTAACCGAAAGTGAAAGAGAAGAATTCATTAAAAACTCACAATTTATTACCGATAAACCTGTAATGTACGTTTGTAATGTAGATGAAGGTTCTGCCGCAACCGGGAATGCTTATGTTGAAAAAGTAAAAGAAGCCATTGCCGGCGAAAATGCAGAAGTTTTGGTACTTGCCGTTGGTACTGAAGCGGATATTACAGAACTGGAAACTTTTGAGGAACGTCAAATGTTTTTGGAAGATTTAGGGCTTGAAGAGGCAGGTTCGGCAAAGTTGATCCGCAGTGCTTATAAATTATTAAATCTTCAAACCTATTTCACTGCGGGCGTTAAAGAAGTTCGGGCTTGGACTATTCCCGTTGGGGCTACTGCACCTCAGGCTGCGGGTGTGATCCATACAGATTTTGAAAAAGGTTTTATCCGTGCTGAGGTTATAAAATATGACGACTATGTAACCTATGGAAGCGAGGCTAAAGTGAAAGAAGCTGGAAAAATGGGAGTAGAAGGGAAAGAATATATCGTGAAAGATGGCGATATAATGCATTTCCGTTTTAACGTTTAAGTAGCTAAATATTCAATAAATTTCATTCATACAAACGCAATCTTTTCTGAAGCAGATTCATTTCTTTTTCTAGTTTTTGCATACGTTTCAACATTTGTTTTAGCGCATCCAATCCTTCAAAATTAATACCCAAATCGTTGTGAAGACGAAACATGCGTTCAATTTCTGAAATATCTTTTTCGTCTATAAAAACGTCGTTTTCTTTTTCCTCAAAAGGCACCAAACCATATTCAAACAGATTTTGCACAAAAGAACCATCAATATGTGCATGTTCGCAGTAGTGGCTTACCAATATATACTTTTCCTTTGCCATTATCTAAGTTTTGAGAGTTCCGTAAAAAGTTCTTTTTCTTTTTCTGAAAGGTTTTTGGGAAGCACAATTTTATATGTGATAAACAAATCGCCGTGCTGGTCTTCTTTTTTGTATTTAGGAAGCCCTTTGCCTTTCAGTTTTACTTTAGTGTCATTTTGGGTTTCGGGCCTTACGTTCAGTTTTACTTTCCCCGTAAGTGTTTCAACCGTAATCTCACCGCCCAAAAGCGCAGTGTATATTGAAACTTCTTCAGTGGAATAGAGATCGCTCTCTAGCCTTTTGAAGCGCGTATTGTTAAAGATTTCAAACGTAATCAACAAATCCCCTTTTGGCCCGCCGTTCATTCCCTCACCGCCGTAACCTTTTATTTTGATGGTCTGTCCGTCTTCAACCCCAGCAGGAATAGTTAATCGAATTTTTTTATCACCAATACTAATGGTTTGTTTTTGACTTTTCAGAATATCGGTCAAATTCAACCGAAGTGTTGCATTCAAATCCTGCCCTTTAAACTGTGCTGTCTGTCTGCTTCCGCCACCACGACTGAAGCCGCCACCGCCAAACATCGATTCAAAAAAGTCTGAAAACTGGCTTTCATCAAAAGCCTTTCCACCACCGGAATAGGTTCTTTGCCCACCAAAACCGCCACCGAATCCTTGCGAACCCTGTTGCCGTTTGGCTTCTTCAAACGCATCTGCATGCTGCCAATCCTTTCCGTATTGATCGTATTTTTTGCGCTTTTCAGGATCACTCAACACTTCGTTGGCCTCGTTTATTTGCTGAAATTTTTGTTGCGCGGTTTTATCGTTCGGATTTAAATCTGGGTGAAGTTTTCTTGCAAGTTTGCGGTATGCTTTCTTTATATCTGCAGCAGTTGCATTTTTGTCCAGTCCAAGAACTTTGTAGTAATCAATAAATTCCATTGATGTCTTTATTTACGCAATGAAATTATAAAAAGATTTTCAACAATTCAATGACAAAACTCATTCTTAGCAAAAGTTTAGTAATTGAATTTTTAAACCTCCTGTTCATGTAAACTTTACTAACAATATCAGGCTTTTTATTGTTAATTACTTTCCAAAGTATTGGTTTCACAAGTGCTAGCGTATATTTATATTAGCAACCCTACACCAAATCTTTATGTCCGAAACACAATATACCGAAGATAACATCCGCTCGCTCGACTGGAAGGAGCACATCCGTATGCGCCCGGGAATGTACATTGGGAAACTCGGCGATGGTTCCTCGCCCGATGACGGTATCTATATTCTTCTGAAAGAGGTAATAGACAACTGTATTGATGAATTTGTAATGGGCGCCGGAAAAACAATCGAAGTCCGCATTAAGGACAAAGAAGTAAAAGTGCGCGATTACGGGCGTGGCATTCCGCTGGGAAAAGTGATAGATGTGGTTTCTAAAATGAATACGGGCGGAAAGTACGACAGCCGCGCCTTCAAAAAATCTGTTGGTTTGAACGGGGTTGGTACCAAGGCCGTAAATGCCCTTTCTGCATTTTTTAAAGTGGAATCCGTTCGCGACAATCAAATGAAGGCTGCGGAATTTTCTTTGGGTGAACTAACAAATGACGTGGCCGTTGAGGAAACTACGAAACGAAAAGGAACCAAGGTTGTTTTTATTCCCGATGAAAGTATTTTCAAAAACTTTAAGTATCGCACGGAATACGTGGAAAAAATGCTGAAAAACTACGTCTATCTCAATCCGGGACTGACGATAGATTTTAATGGCGAAAAGTTCTATTCAGAAAATGGATTGAAAGATCTTTTGATGGAAACTATTTCCGAAGAAGACTGCGCATACCCAATCATCCATCTTCGTGGAGACGACATTGAGATTGCGCTAACCCACAGCAAGACCCAATATAGTGAAGAATACCACAGTTTTGTGAACGGACAGAACACTACACAGGGCGGAACGCATTTGGCCGCTTTTCGGGAAGCTTTGGTGAAAACTATTCGTGAGTTTTACAATAAAAGCTATGATGCGAGCGATGTTCGAAAATCCATCGTTTCGGCAATCAGCATCAAAGTGATGGAGCCGGTTTTTGAAAGCCAGACCAAAACAAAGCTAGGTTCAACCGATATGGGTGGCGATTTGCCAACGGTGCGAACGTTTATAAACGATTTTGTAAAAACCCAGCTCGATAATTACCTGCATAAAAATCCTGATACTGCGGAAGCAATCCAAAAGAAAATCGTGCAGGCCGAGCGCGAGCGAAAAGAACTGAGCGGAATCCGCAAACTTGCAAAAGACCGCGCCAAAAAAGCGAATCTGCACAACAAAAAACTGCGCGATTGCAGGGTGCATTTGCAGGATATTAAAAACGAACGCAATCTGGAATCTACGTTGTTTATTACCGAGGGAGATTCCGCGAGTGGAAGCATTACCAAAAGTCGTGATGTAAATACGCAAGCGGTTTTTTCACTCCGAGGAAAGCCGTTGAACACCTACGGAATGACGAAAAAAATCGTTTACGAAAACGAGGAATTCAATCTACTGCAGGCCGCACTGAATATTGAGGACTCGATGGAGGATTTGCGCTACAACAACATCGTAATCGCAACGGATGCCGATGTTGATGGGATGCACATCCGTTTGTTGCTCATTACGTTTTTCCTTCAGTTTTTTCCTGAACTGATAAAGGAAGGGCATTTGTATATTCTGCAAACACCGTTGTTCCGGGTGCGAAATAAAAAGGAAACCATTTATTGCTATTCCGAAGAGGAACGTATCAACGCCATTGAAAAACTAAAACCAAAACCAGAGATCACACGCTTTAAAGGTTTGGGGGAAATTTCGCCGGACGAGTTTGTGCATTTTATTGGCAACGACATTCGTCTCGATCCTGTGATGCTCGACAAATCGATGAGCATTGAGGAATTGCTTTCGTTTTATATGGGAAAAAACACGCCGGATAGGCAGGAGTTTATTATTGATAATTTGAAGGTTAAAAGATAGGGTGGAAGGGTAACTAATTAAAATATTTGATTAATGATTAAATTTTTTCTAAAAGCGAAGCATTGGCAAATTTTTGCTTTAATGGTCGGGATTCCAATTCTGTTTCAAATTATTGTTATGGGCCATATAATTGCATCCGAAAACCCAGTCCTTAATTTTTCAATTTTTCTAATATTTATGCTTCTCTTTATGAGTGTTTTTTTTGGTTGGTTTTGGTCTATTGGAGTTGGATTAAATAAGTTTCTGCCACAAGAAAGCAATTTAAATATTACGAAATTTAAAATTTTCCTTTTAGTCCCCTTTTTTTATGTAATATTTTTAATGTTCTCAATGCTATCTTTTGGTTTATTTAGTGATACTCCCCCACCAAATGGAATGTTTGGAATCAGTTTCGCTATAATAATACCACTTCATTTATTTTCAATGTTTTGCATGTTTTATATAATGTATTTCTGTTCCAAGACAATTAAATCAATTGAACTTAAAAGAGAAGCAATTTTTTTAGATTATGTTGGTGAGTTTTTTCTTTTATGGTTTTATATGATAGGAATATGGATTTTACAACCAAAAATCAACAAAATTTATGTTGAGAAAGTAATTGATGCCACCAATGTAGAATCTAAATCTTTGAACTAAAAAAATGAGTGACGAACTCAACAATAACGAAGACAAATTAATCCCTGACCATTTGGCAGGCAGGCCAAACGAAGAACCAACTTCTTCCGAGGAAACCATCACCAAAGTCACGGGTATGTACCGCGACTGGTTTTTGGATTACGCAAGCTACGTAATCTTGGAACGCGCCGTGCCCGCCATTGAGGACGGTTTCAAGCCCGTGCAGCGCCGCATTATGCAAAGTATGAAGGATTTGGACGATGGGCGTTACAACAAGGTTGCGAATATTGTGGGCCACACCATGCAATACCACCCGCACGGCGACGCGAGTATTGGCGATGCGATGGTACAGATTGGCCAAAAGGATTTATTAATTGACACCCAAGGAAACTGGGGGAATATTTTAACCGGGGACGGTGCGGCTGCTCCGCGATACATTGAGGCGCGCCTTTCCAAGTTTGCGTTGGATGTAGTTTACAATCCGAAAGTTACCACGTGGCAGGCTTCGTATGACGGGCGAAAAAAAGAGCCGATCAATCTTCCGGTAAAGTTTCCGTTGCTTTTGAACCAAGGAGGGGAAGGGATTGCCGTGGGGCTTTCCACAAAAATTCTTCCGCATAATTTTATTGAACTTATTGATGCTTCCATCAAGCATTTGCAGGGCAAAAAGTTTCAGATCTATCCCGATTTCCCAACGGGCGGGTTGATTGACGTTGCGGATTATAACGACGGGCTTCGCGGCGGGAAAATCCGCAGTCGGGCGCGCATCAACCAGCTCGACAAAAATACCCTTGTAATTACTGAAATTCCCTTTGGAACCAATACTTCTTCGTTGATTGATACCATTCTGAAAGCAAATGACAAGGGAAAGATAAAAATCAAAAAAATAGAGGACAACACTGCTGCCGAAGTGGAGATACAAATCCATTTGCCCAGTGGCATTTCGCCCGATAAAACCATTGATGCGCTGTATGCATTTACGGGTTGCGAGACTTCCGTTTCGCCTTTGGGCTGTGTGATTGAGGATAACAGGCCGTTGTTTATAGGTGTTTCCGAAATGCTCCGCAGAAGTACCGATCGCACCGTGGAACTGTTGAAACAGGAACTCGAAATCCAATTGGACGAATTGGAAGAGCAGTGGCATTTTGCTTCGCTTGAACGGATTTTCATCGAAAATAGAATCTATCGCGATATCGAGGAAGAGGAAACTTGGGAAGGCGTAATTGCCGCCATCGATAAAGGTCTGCAGCCCCATATCCAGCATTTGAAGCGTGCGGTGACCGAAGAGGATATCGTTCGATTGACCGAAATTCGCATTAAACGGATTTCAAAATTTGATATTGATAAGGCACAGCAAAAGATTGATGCGCTGGAAGATAATATTGCTCAAATAAAGCATCATTTGGCGAATTTGATTGAATATGCTATTGATTATTTCAAAAGATTGAAAAAAGATTATGGCGCGGGCAAGGATCGCAAAACCGAAATCAGAACATTCGACGATATTGAGGCTACCAAGGTTGTAATCCGCAATACAAAATTGTATGTTAATCGTGCCGAGGGTTTTGTAGGTACTAGTTTGAAACGCGACGAATACGTTACCGATTGCAGCGATATTGATGACATCATCGTTTTCACTGAGGACGGCACAATGGTGGTCACCAAAGTGGATCAAAAGACTTTTGTGGGCAAGGGTATTATTCACGTTGCGGTTTTTAAGAAAAAGGACAAGCGTACCATTTACAATATGATTTATCGAGATGGGGCTCGCGGTGCAAATTACGTAAAACGCTTTGCTGTAACTTCCATTACAAGGGACAAGGAATATGATATGGCCAATGGAACTAAAGGTTCCAAAGTGCTTTATTTTACGGCCAACCCCAATGGCGAAGCCGAAGTTGTTACAATATATCTGCGCCAAAGCGGAAGCATCAAAAAATTGAAATTCGATCTCGATTTTGCAGATCAATTGGTAAAGGGAAGAAATTCCAAAGGAAATATCGTTACAAAATATTCAATCAAGAAAATTGAACTTAAAGAGAAAGGTCTTTCAACGTTAAAACCACGTAAAATCTGGTTTGATGATTCGGTTCAACGGTTGAATGTAGATGAAAGGGGCGAACTTTTGGGTGAGTTCAGAAAAGAGGATAGGTTGCTGATTGTGAAACAAAGCGGAGTTCTAAAAACAGTAATTCCAGACCTTCAACTTCGTTTTGATGACGATATGATAATCCTTGAAAAGTGGGATCCTAAAAAACCGTTGAGCGCCATTTATTGGGAAGGCGAAAAAGAACTTTTTTACGTGAAGCGTTTTTTGATTGAAAATCCGGACAAGGAAGAAACCATCATTACCGATCATCCAAATTCATATCTGGAAAAAATCTTTACCGACTACCGCCCAATGGCAGAAGTGGTCTTCGCCAAAAAAAGAGGGCAGGAGCGTGAGGAAAATTTAGAGGTTAACCTAGAAGAGTTTATTGCGGTCAAAGGCATAACGGCAATGGGTAACCAGCTTACAAAAGACAAGGTTTTGGAAATAAATACAATGGAGCCGCTTTTATATGAGCCGCCAGCACCTGCGGAACCTGAGCAAATGGACGTGGTGGACGAAGAAGACATGACCGCTGATGATACTGCTTCATCAGAAGAGGATAATTCAAACGAATCAAAAACGGATGAAGGCGGGCAGGGGCTGTTGTTCTGAAACAGTTATTTCAAACCGCCTTTTTCAAATCTCAATAATTCATTCCCATCAGCATCATAAAAGTAAAGCTGTAAATCGTCAATCTTATAAGTTTTCGTTTTCCCGAGTACTGAAGTGTATTTTGAGGAAATTTCCATATTTGGGCACGCCATTTTTGTTCCGCCCAAAGCGCCAAAGGTTATATTATTTTCATTTAAACTTTTAATACTTCCAAACATATTGTTGCAACCGTCGTTTCCAAAGATTTTCATTTTGTTTAATTGAATTTCAAGAATAGGTTGCTTTTGGAAAGTTTCACTGTCAATAGCTTCGTTATTTATAGATTTTAATGCCCAAGTATCATTGAGTCGCATTTTTTCATCTTTGTTTTTTTCAATCACTTTTACCAAAGAATATTTCAAAGTTGATGCATCGGCTGGAACGGTTGCTGGGTCCAGTTTTTCCTTTTTCACAGCAAGTTTATAAATATATCCGGGCTCAAATTCAAAACCTTCAATGTTTCCGTAGAAATTTTTCCAATCATTAGGTTTTAAAGTTACTGATTCTTGTGTTTGTAGGCATTTCATCTTGCCAACGCCAGTGCAATCTACCTTTGAGCTATTCACATACAATATTGTTTCTTCTGCCTTTTCAGTAGAATTTTTCTCACAAGTGTTCAACGCTATTGCGGAAAAGAAGATGGCTAATATAAATTTCATTGTTTGATTATTTTTTAAAAGTTTCAGTAGTCAAAGATAAGTTGGTGATATTCACTATTTATATTTTTATGAAAACTTTAAATATCGGCACATTTAAAGTTTTGAAAATCAAAAGAGAAATAGTATTTTTGCACCCCTCTTAGCGACGAGTCAAGAATAAGAGGTATTACAACAAAACAAAAACAAACCCTTCTGTGGGATAGTCGCAGTAAAATCTTGTAACAGCGCAGAATACAAAGCATTGGTTTTTAAGGCATCTGCCGTAAAAATCAATTTTACAAACAAATGGCTGATAAAGCAAACAAAGAAGAAGTGCAGGTAGAAGAAACTGCTGTAGCACAAAGCGAGGAATCTACAAAACCTCAAAAGGAAGTTTCCCTAAAGGAAAGCAATCCTGAAAAATTTCTAAAAGAATTCAACTGGCACAACTACGAAGAAGGAATTGATCCTATCGACGATGGTAAGCTTGAAGAATTCGAAAAACTGGTAGCAGAGAATTTCGTTGACACACTAGATGACGAGGTTGTTGAAGGAAAAGTGGTTTACATCACAGACCGTGATGCAATCATTGACATCAACGCTAAGAGCGAAGGTGTTGTTTCATTGAACGAATTCCGTTACAATCCAGATTTAAAAGTTGGCGACAAAGTAGAAGTATTGATCGACGTTCGTGAGGACAGCACAGGTCAACTTATTCTTAGCCACCGTAAAGCTAGAACCATTAAGGCTTGGGATCGCGTAAACGCTGCCCACGACGAAGGTACAATCGTAAACGGTTACGTAAAATGCCGCACAAAAGGTGGTATGATCGTAGATGTTTTCGGTATCGAGGCTTTCTTGCCAGGTTCGCAAATTGACGTGAAACCAATCCGTGATTACGACGTTTACGTTGGTAAAACAATGGAGTTCAAAGTGGTTAAGATCAACCACGAATTCAAAAACGTTGTTGTTTCTCACAAAGCGCTTATTGAAGCGGATATTGAAGAGCAGAAAAAAGAAATCATCGGCCAACTTGAAAAAGGACAGGTACTTGAAGGTGTT
>JAGQYY010000077.1 GCA_020435825.1 Aequorivita sp. | reverse complement strand
TTCCTTCTAAAATTTAATATGGAATACGCAGAAAATATATTGGGAACCATCGGCAACACGCCTATGGTAAAAATCAACAAGATAATTGGGGATATTCCCGCATTGGTACTTGCAAAATACGAAACTTTCAATCCGGGAAATTCGGTAAAGGATAGAATGGCCGTAAAAATGATTGAGGATGCTGAAGCTGACGGAAGATTGAAACCCGGTGGAACAATCATCGAGGGAACCTCGGGCAATACAGGAATGGGATTGGCTTTGGCGGCTATCGTAAAGGGTTATAAAATGGTCTGCGTAATTAGCGACAAGCAGAGCAAGGAAAAGATTGATATCCTTAAAGCCGTGGGGAGCAAAGTGGTTGTTTGTCCAACCAATGTCGCGCCCGAAGATCCGCGTAGCTATTATTCCACTTCAAAGAGATTGGCAGCGGAAACGCCCAACAGTTGGTACGTAAACCAATACGACAATCTCAGTAACACAAAAGCCCATTACGAAAGCACTGGCCCGGAAATATGGAAACAGACCAAAGGCAAGGTTACCCATTTTGTTGTGGGTGTTGGTACCGGGGGAACCATCAGCGGTGTTGGAAAATATTTAAAGGAAAAAAATCCAAACGTAAAAATTTGGGGAATTGATACCTATGGAAGTGTCTTCAAAAAATATCACGAAACGGGGGTTTTTGACGAAAACGAAATATATCCCTACATAACCGAAGGAATTGGAGAAGATATTCTTCCGAAGAATGTAGATTTTAGTGTGATTGACGGTTTTGTAAAAGTAACCGATAAGGATGCCGCAATCTACACGCAGAAACTCGCAAAAATGGAAGGTTTCTTTTTAGGGAATTCTGCCGGGGCGGCTATTAAAGGCCTGCTTCAACTAAAAGATAAATTTACAGCGGATGATGTGGTAGTCGTTCTTTTTCACGATCACGGAAGTAGATATGTGGGAAAAATGTATAACGATGAATGGATGCGCGAACGTGGTTTTGTGGAAGATGAAGTGAAAAATGCTTCCGATTTAATTCAAGAGCACGCTGATAAACCACTGATTACCGTAAAAACTGAAGAACTTGTGGGTCACGCCATAGAAAGGATGAAAAAATATCACATCAGTCAAATTCCGGTTGAGGATACATCAGGTTTTGTGGGTGCTTTGGACGAAACGGATTTGCTTCGAAAATATCTGGAAAACAAAAACGTGGCAGATCTTCCCATAAAGGAAGTAATGCACAAACCCTTCCCGATTGTAAAAAAGAGCACGCCTATTGAAGAAATTTCAAAATTAATACACAAAGAAAACAATGCCGTTTTGGTGGATTTGGGCGATGGCAATTATAACATAATTACAAAGCACGACATTATTCGCGCATTGTAGTTTTACTGAAATTAAAAAATTATATCCCGCTTCACTTTAAATGGAGTGGGATTTTTGTTAATTTTAAACTGAAAATGAAAGACGAAGCAAAAAAACTATTTCGGTTTTTGAGAACCAAGCCTTTGCCGGCCAATACCAACGAAATATTAGCGTTGGAGCGTACCAAATTGGCCAATGAGCGTACGTTGCTTTCGTATATTCGTTCCTCGCTCTATCTTTTGCTCGGCGGAATCGGAATCCTGCAATTAAAGGATTTTGAAAGTATAAAATGGCTGGGCTATGTAGCGCTCGCCGTATGTGTGGTATTTTTGGCGGTCGGCATCTTTAGGTATGTATTGCTATCGCGAAGGCTATACAAATGGAACCGCATTCTTTTTATTGATACCATTTCGGAAAAAGTAAAGAAAGATGCTGATACGCAGATAGAAAAAGAAAACGCTACAGCAGAATAATTTTTTTCTTATATTTACGTAATACTGTTATTGCTCCCCCTAATTTTTTTTAGATGAAAGAAGATTTTCTGCACTATGTGTGGAAATTTCAGAAGTTGGAGGTGGGCAATTTTTACACTTCAAATAACGAAATTCTACACGTTAAGAAACAAGGGAGCCACAATTTAAACTCAGGGCCTGATTTTTTTAATGCTCAAATCGAATTAAACGGCCAATTATGGGCAGGCAATGTTGAATTGCATGTAAAATCATCAGATTGGTATGCACACGCCCATGAAATGGATCCGGCCTATGACAATGTGATCCTGCACGTGGTTTGGGAACACGATTCTGAAATTTATAGAAAGGACGGCTCGGTTATCCCAACATTTACTGTAAAAAAACACATTCCTAGACCTACTTTAGAGCAATATCAAAAGCTTTTTTCAAAAGAGAAAAAATGGATTAGTTGTGAAAATGATTTTGATACCGTTAATGCTTTCACTGTTGAAAATTGGTTAGAGAGACTCTACCTTGAAAGACTTCAAAATAAAGAAGAAATACTTCTGAAAGAACTGAAAAATACACAAAACCACTGGGAAAGCTTACTTTTTATAATGCTTTGTAAAAACTTCGGGTTGAAGGTTAACGGCGATTCTTTTTTCAGCATTGCAAAATCAATTGATTTTTCTGTAGTAAAAAAATGCAGGCAAGAACGGCAGGACTTGGAAGCACTTTTAATGGGGCAAGCAGGATTATTGGATGGAGAAACAGAAGATTGGTATTTCAAAACGCTGAAAACCAATTATGAATATTTAAAACATAAATTTCAATTGCAAAACGAAAATGTAATCTTTCCTAAATTTTTTAGGCTTCGTCCGCCCAATTTCCCAACGGTGCGTTTGGCGCAATTTACGATGCTTTATTTTGAGCAAGAAAACCTGTTTTCAAAAATAATTGCTGCACAAAACGTGAATGAGCTATATTCACTTTTCAATGTAACTGGAAGTGAGTATTGGGATACCCACTTTAATTTCGGTGTTGGTTCAATGGAGCGAAAAAAACGCATCAGCAAAAGTTTTATGGACCTTTTGATAATCAATACGATTATTCCGTTAAAATTTTGCTATGCAGTACAGCAGGGCAAAGACATTTCTGAAGAAATATTGGAGCTGGCCTCTAAAATTTCTTGTGAGGAAAATACAATTGTAAAGAAATTTAATTCCTTGAAAGAAATTTCAAAAAGCTCGTATCAAAGTCAGGCATTGCTCCAACTAAAGAATGAGTACTGTGATAAAAACAGGTGTTTGCATTGCGCAATCGGGAATTCAATACTTAATCCGGAATAAATATCACGAAGAATTAATTAATAAAAGACTGATTTTTCTTTTTATAGGTATAATGATTTAGACTGAAAAAGTGTAATTTGCGAATATGTTGCAAGCAGTATATTCATTGCGCCATTATCTTGAAAAACGTGGCTTTTACGTGTCTTCCCGTTTCGCGGACAGATTGGGTATGCGTGCCAAAAACGTACGGCTTTTTTTTATTTATGTTTCATTTGCCACTTTGGGCGCGGGTTTTGCCATCTACCTTACATTGGCATTTCTTTTAAAATTAAAAGACCTTGTAAACACAAAACGAACCTCGGTTTTTGATTTATGAAGAATTTTTTCACTTCCAAAATAACAGTTGCGCTTCTTTTGTTGCTCGTTGTGTTTATGACGGGTATTTTCGGGTTTCGTTTTTTTTCGGACTACAGCTGGGTCGATGCTATCTACATGACCGTAATTACCATTACCACCGTGGGTTATGGCGAAGTGATGCCGTTGGGTCCTTCCGAAAAAATTTTTGTTTCGCTTCTCATCATTTCCAGTATCTTTATCGTTGGATATGCCATTTCGGTTATCACGGAATATATTTTAAGTAAAAACATTGGTGTTTTAAGACAGAAAAAAGTGCAAAGAAAATTGGAATCCATGCATGATCATATTATTGTTTGCGGCTTCGGAAGAAACGGAAAACAAGCAGCCCAGAAATTGTTGGCTTACAACCGCCCTTTTGTGATTATAGAAAAGAATGAAGAGGTGATTGATCGTTTTTCCGACGAAAATACTTTGTTCATTTTGGGAAATGCCATTGAAGATGAAATCCTTTTGAAAGCGGGTATAGAAAGAGCTTCCACATTGATATGTGCTACGCCCAACGATGCCGATAATCTTTTTGTAGTGCTTTCCGCGCGACAGATGAATAAAAACCTAAAAATAATTAGCCGTGCAAGTGAAGAGACCAGCTACAAAAAGATGAAGCTGGCAGGTGCGGATAATGTAATTATGCCAGATAAAATAGGTGGCGACCATATGGCATCTCTTGTTGTAGTTCCTGATCTGGTAGAATTCTTGGATAATCTCACGGTTTCAGGGCAGGAAGACAGTATTAATGTGGAACAGATTCCTTTTGAAAAAATGTGTCCAGACGGAAAGGAGCAGGCAATACATGATTTGGACGTTCGCAAAAAAACGGGTTGTTCCATAATTGGTTACCGTTCGCCAAACGGTGAATATATAGTAAATCCTGAAGCTTCGCTTGTTCTTCAAAAAAAATCAAAACTTATTTTGATTGGGCGCCCCAACCAAATAGAGAAACTTAAAAAAGAGTACGGCGTTTAAGAAAGCGTTAACAATTTTCTATCCAATTCTTTGAAATTGTAATTTTTTTTAAGCATCTTGCTTCGTTTTAATTCAAAAAACGTTTCATTTTAAAACTCCAATATGAAGAAACAGTTTCTTTCGCTACTCGTATTTTTAACTCCATTTTTAAACTTCGCACAAGAGACCCAACAGGAAATAGGGATTGATGAACAAATTAATCAAGCTTTTCTTCCGGTTTCAAATTTTTTCTCTAATGTAATTTTCTTTCAAATTGCGGGAGTTCCTTTTGTTTTGATATTGCTCGTTTTTAGTGCGGCTTTTTTTACGATTTATTTCGGCTTTCCAAACATCCGATATTTCTGGCGTGCAATCCAGACCGTTCGCGGAAAATATGAGGATATTGAAAACCACGGCGCAAAAGTTTTGTATGGTGAAGGTGGAATTGCCCAAGGCGTAGATATGAATAAAGTAGATGATTTTGAGGCACATGTCGAAGCTCTTGACGATGACCTGGCAATAGATGGTGATATTGTTGACACGATACGCGATGAAAGTTCCGCGGGAGAGGTTAGCCACTTTCAAGCCCTGGCAACTGCAGTTTCAGGAACCGTGGGCAACGGTAATATTGCCGGTGTTGCCTTGGCTATAGCCCTTGGCGGTCCCGGCGCAACCTTTTGGATGGTTATTTGCGGCCTTTTGGGAATGTCAACAAAATTTGTGGAATGTACCCTTGGGGTTCAATACCGCGATGTTGGCCCAGACGGAACCGTGTATGGAGGCCCCATGTATTATCTGAGCAAGGGACTTAAGGAGAAAGGTTTTACCACTTTGGGTAAAATTGCGGCAGGTTTGTTTGCATTTTTCTGTATTGGAGGTTCTTTTGGTGGCGGGAATGCTGCACAATCAAATCAAGCGACTATTGTACTAAAGGATTTGTTCAACCTTCAAAGTACAGCCGCCGGATTCTTTATTGGTGTATTGCTCGCAATATTGGTTGGTATTATTATTATTGGCGGTATTAAACGAATTGCACAAGTAACGGAAAAAGTAGTTCCTTTTATGGCGATTATGTATGTTGTGGCTTGTTTGTATATTATTTTCAGCAATTTTTCATTAATTGACGATGCCGTTAGTCTAATCGTTTCAGAAGCCTTCAAACCAACTGCTATTGGAGTAGGCACCATAATAGGTGTTTTATTGGTAGGTTTTAAAAGGGCGGCATTTTCCAATGAAGCTGGTGCAGGCTCTGCGTCTATTGCCCACTCGGCTGTACGTACAAAATATTCTGCCAGCGAAGGTTTGGTTGCTTTGTTGGAACCTTTTATTGATACCGTTGTAATCTGCACCATGACCGCATTGGTAATCATCATTTTCAATATGGGCGGTTTCTTTGAGTATGGCGACGTAACCGGCCACGGTGTTGCCATTATTGATGGTGTTTCCTATGAAGGATCTGGGATTACCGCACAGGCATTTCATGAATTTATACCCTACTCAAACATTTTCTTAACGGTTGCGGTGTTCCTTTTTGCGGTTTCAACAATGATCTCATGGTCCTATTATGGGCTTCAGTCGTGGAAATATCTCTTCGGAAGAGGAAAAACCACCGATTTAATTTATAAAATACTTTTTTGTATCTTTATTGTCATTGGTGCCGCCGCAAACATGAAATCCATTTGGGATTTTTCCGATGCGATGATATTTGCGATGATTTTCCCAAATATGGTTGGATTGTTCTTCCTTTTCCCTGTGGTAAAAAAACAGTTGCGCCGTTATCTGGATGCGATTAAATTGAAAAGGGAGGCCCTGGCGGATTAAATTTTTCAAAATGAATGTAAAATCCCACTTCACGTTCAACAAGCAACAACGGAGTGGGATTTTACTTTTGTTGCTGCTCATCATTTCATTGTTGTGCGTTTATTGGTTCGTGGATTTTTCGGAAGAGGACACTTTTGATATCTCTTCCGCTGAAATTGTTTCCGCCCAAAAAGAATTGGATTCTCTTCGGCTTGTTGAAATTGAAAATAGAAAGCCAAAAAAAAATCGCTTCAATCCCAATTTTATAACAGATTACAAGGGCTACACATTGGGAATGACAAACGAAGAAATTGACCGTTTGCTGCAATACAGAAAGGAAGGCAAATGGATCAATTCCGCAGCCGATTTTAAAAGAGTGACAGGTGTTTCAGATTCGTTGTTGAGCGAATTGAGCCCTTATTTCAAATTTCCCGATTGGGTTACAAATTCGAGGCCTAAAAGTAATTTTAAGGATTATAAAAGTGAAAAAGGGTTTGCCGAAAAACCCTTCGCCCAAAAAATTGATCTAAACAAAGCAACCGAAGTACAACTGCAGCAAGTGAGCGGTATTGGTGAGGCATTGAGCAAACGGATCATTTCCTATCGCGAAAAATTAGGTGGATTTTCAAATGATATTCAACTGTACAGCGTTTATGGCTTGGAAGCTTCGGTTGTGCAACGGACACTAAATCTTTTCACGGTAAAAACTCCGAAGAATATTTCAAAAATAAATGTAAACACAGCCTCTGCCTCCGATATTTCAACCATTCCCGGAATCTCTTTTGATATGGCAAAGAAAATCTGGGAATACAGAATACTTCACGAAAAAGTGAACAACATTCAAGAATTGGACAAAATTGAAGGAATGACGGAAAGAAAGTTACAGCTAATTCAGTTATATTTGTCCGTTGAATAAATTTTCTAAAACGCCGAAAGGCTTATAAATATTAGTATTACAGCAGCATGAGTAAAATGTATTTTACAGAAGAACACGATTTTTTCAGAAAGAGTTTCCAGGATTTCCTTCAAAAAGAAGTATCGCCTCACATTGAAAAGTGGGAAAAAACAGGACATGTAGAACGTTTCATCTGGGAAAAATTTGGTGAAATGGGCTACTTCGGTATTTATCAGCCTGAAGAATATGGAGGTCTTAATTTGGATCTTTTTTATACCGTCATTTTTTTGGAAGAACTTCAAAAAGTGAACAGCGGTGGCTTTGCTGCAGCCATGTGGGCCCATGCATACTTGGCTATGACACATCTAAAGAAAGAAGCAAACCATGAACAGAAGGAAAAATACCTTGCTCCAAGCATAGCGGGTAAAAAAATAGGCTGTCTTTGCATTACAGAACCCTTTGGCGGCAGCGATGTATCCGGTATGCGCACTACAGCCGTAAAAAAAGGAGAAAACTATGTTTTAAACGGCTCCAAAACTTTTATTACCAATGGAGTTTATAGCGATTATTTAATTGTTGCCGCCAAAACAGCACCCGAACTCGGCAACAAGGGCATTAGCATTTTTGTAGTGGATAGGGAAGCAAAAGGCGTTTCGGCTACCAAGCTGGACAAGCTGGGCTGGCGCGCCAGCGATACTGGAGAAATTGCTTTTGACAACGTTTCGGTTCCAGCTTCAAATTTATTGGGAACGGAAAATATGGGCTTTCCATATATTATGCAGCATTTTGCCCTGGAGCGACTCGTTATGGGCATAAATGCACATGCCCGAAGCGAATTTGCGTTGGAATACACCATTCAATATATGAAGGACCGTTTTGCCTTTGGAAAGAGCATTTCCAAATTTCAAGCCTTGCGGCACCGCGTTGCGCAGATTGCCAGTGAGATTGAGGTTTGCAAAACGTTTAACTACGTTACCGCAAAGCGGTTGAACGATGGCGAATACGTGGTAAAGGAAGCTACGATGAGCAAGCTCATTTCCACCAAAGTTGCCGATGAGGTCATGACCGAATGCCTACAATTTTTGGGCGGTTACGGCTATATGGAGGATTATCCTTTGGCGCGTTTGTTGCGTGACAGCAGACTTGGGCCTATTGGCGGCGGAACTTCAGAGATTCTTCGGGAGATTATAGCGAAGATGGTTATTGAGGGGAAGGAGTACAAGCCCGCAACATAAAAAGCAGTTTACAAACCCAATCGCAAACAATGAAGTATTTTAGTATAAAACATTTTGTTACAGTACTCTTGCTGTTTTTTTCGATAACTGCCTTTTCCCAAACAGAGCTAAAGGGAAAAGTGGCCGATTTTCTAACTTTTCAACCCATTGAAAGTGCCAGTGTCTATATTGAAAATACCACTATCGGTTCCATTACGAATACCGATGGTAATTTCATTCTAAAAGTACCACAGCAACATGTACAGGATACGCTTGTTATTTCTTCCATTGGGTATAAAAGTTTTAAGGTTGTTATCAGCGAATTTGAAAACGGTTCCGATATTTTCTTGGAAGAAGACGTTGCATCCCTCGATGAAGTAGTGATTGTTGCAGATCCGCGCCCCACAACCGGAAATGGTATTGTTGAGAAAGCCATTGAAAAACTCCCGAAAAACCTACCCGAACAACCCTATTTGCAAAAAGGATTTTTGCGCCATAAGGAACGCAACAAAAAAGAATACAAATGGCTAATAGAAAGCGCCATCACTTTATATGATTCCAGCTATGCCTCCGGAGCCAAAAACAACCTGAAAATAAACGTGGACGAAACTAGAAAAAGTTATGACTTAAGGGACATTGATAGTCTTTTTACATATTCGGCGTATCTTAAAAACCTAGGGTCGAAGGCTGTGAATATAAGTCGAAGTTCAGTAAAAACTTCGTCTTTGGTTAATGCCATAAAATGGAACGATAGCCGTGTAAATGGTTTGGAAAATCTTTTTAAGGGAAAGCTCAATTTGGTTCGCAATTCAAACGTTACTGGAGCTCTTTTGGGTAAAAATATGTTGGAAAAGCATCAGTTTGAACTCGATACGATTCTTGTGGATAACGGAAGGAAAATCTATAAAATCAAAATTGAAAAGGGAGCTGATTTTGTTGGACTGAATACACCAAATATTTATAACGAAGGTTTTGAACCCAAAGGATGGATATATATTTATTACGACAATTATGCCATTAAAAAAGTAGAGTATGAATTGGTAGCCGCTTCCGATGTTCAAAAAAAGCGCAGCAAAAGTCTTTTTGACACTCAGATCATTCACAAGTTGGTATTGACCTATAAGGATTATGACGGAAAAATGTATCCTAACTATATCTATTATGAAACCCCGAAATTGGTAAATACCGGTGATAGGTCTTCCGATAGGATAAAAACCGAAGCCGAACCTGGTTTTGATAAGGATGAGCAATATTATTTCACCATACAGGAAATATTGTTCAGCGACATCATCCAAGATTCTGAACTCATAGAACAAGAGCTTCAGCAAAACGATTGGTCGGCCGATATTTTTTCGACCAAGCCATACCATGAATCCTTTTGGAAAAACTACAATGTGTTGCTGGAAAGTAAAGAGGAGGAGAAGCTAATACAGGATTTGAGCAAACGTGCATCTTTATATAAGGAATAATTTTTTCAAAAAAACTCACAACTTATAACTCATAACTCATAACTATTTTCTATTTTTGCCGTCCTAAAGAAAGGAGGTGATGACACTATGTTAATTATACCAGTTAAAGACGGAGAAAATATTGACAGAGCGCTGAAACGTTTCAAGCGTAAATTTGACCGTACGGGAACTATGCGCCAATTACGTTCTAGACAAGCTTTCACAAAGCCTTCTGTTAAGAAAAGAGCGCAGATTCAAAAAGCGCAATACATTCAAGGACTTAGAGATCAGGAAGATATTTAGTGTTTCTTTTTTGAATCTAAATTATATAAATCCGTTGGAATTTTTCCAGCGGATTTTTTATGAAGTCATCTTGACTTTTTTCAATTGGCTAAAAAATGGCTCTTTTGAGCCTGCTTTTCGTCTTTTTATCCTTT
>JAGQYY010000076.1:5457-10749 GCA_020435825.1 Aequorivita sp. | reverse complement strand
AAAGGATAAAAAGACGAAAAGCAGGCTCAAAAGAGCCATTTTTTAGCCAATTGAAAAAAGTCAAGATGACTTCTATAAGTCCGACAAAACTATCCAAACAGAGTCCTCATAAAAAGCGCTTTAATTTTTGTTTGTATTTTTATGTTAAATTTTAAACAAAACAATGGTACATGTAATTTTGCTATCCAATTTCAAAAACTATCTTTATGCATCGATTAATCATTCTTAATTAATTTATGAAATACACCTTAATTACTATCTCGTTATTACTAAGCACAATTACTCACTCTCAATCTGAAAAAGAGAAAGTAGAAACCACCGTTACAAAAAACAAAATTGAAAGTCACATCTACTTTTTAGCCGATGACCTTCTAAAAGGAAGGCAAACCGGAACTCCGGAAAATAAAATTGCCGCTTCCTATTTGGCGAATACGCTTAGAGGCTATGGCGTAAAACCAGTTGTACAAAACGTCTTAAAAGGCTCAAGTACTGAAAGCTATTTTCAAGAAGTTAAATTGAACTATATAAGCCCCGTAAAACGTTTGCTTTTAGCTATTGATGGTAAGGAACTCAAGAAAAAAGTGGTTTTAAAAACAAACAAGATGGAGTTTACAGGAAAGGCCGTGTATTTAGGTTATGGTCTTGAAAACGATTATAAAGGAAAAAATGTATCAGAAAAAATTGTAATTGTAAGATCTGGTGCACCAAATGTTACAGATACGCGTGCAGCATTTGGTTTGGTTGAACAAAAAGAGCAGCTTGCAAAAGAACATGGAGCCGTTGCAATAATAGAACTAGTGGATACCAATGAATCAATTTGGGGTTTTATTGATCACAATTTTAATAGTGAACGAATGGATATTGCTGCTAACAAAAGTAAAGATGAAGAAAAAGGTCTTGCATATCTTTGGGTGCTCGATGAAAATAACATTCAGGCTAAAGCCTTTGAATCTAAAGACAACTTGAGCGCAAAGTTGATGATGGAAGGCGAAGAAAAGAAAACAATCATTTCCCAAAATGTAATAGGAATGGTTGAAGGAACGGATCCACAGTTAAAAAATGAATTTATTATCTATTCCGCCCATTATGATCATGTGGGCATTGGCAAACCCGATGAAACCGGTGATGTAATATACAATGGCGCAAGGGATAATGCCGTGGGAACAACAACGGTTTTAAGTATTGCTGAAAATATTGCAAAATATCCAACCAAACGTTCTGCATTATTTATTCTCTTTACAGGAGAAGAAAAAGGATTGTTGGGAAGCAAATATTATGTTGAAAACCCTGTCCTTCCGCTAAACAAAATGGTTTACTGTTTTAATAGTGATAACGGGGGTTATAATGATACTTCCGTTATTTCCGTAATTGGATTATCAAGAACTACTGCAGCCGCAGATATAAAAGAAGCCGCTACAACTTTTGGCTTAAGGGCTATTGATGATGCCGCACCAGAGCAAAATCTTTTTGAAAGGAGTGATAATATAGCTTTTGCCAGAAAGGGTATCCCCGCTCCTACTTTTTCATTGGGTTTTAGATCTTTTGATGGCGATGTTACTAAATATTACCACCAACCCGGTGATGAAGCAGACACTTTGGATTATGACTATTTGCTGAAATTTTTTGAAAGCTACGTAATGGCGGGAAGGTTGATTGCAGATGGCCCCAAGACGCCAGTATGGATTTCGGGTGATAAATATGAAGCATCGGGAAAGGCTTTATACGGGAATTGACATTTTTAAACCTATTTCTCTAAAAACAAAAAGCCACGGAAAACCGTGGCTTAATAATCGAGGGGAACAAAAAAAGGCAACTACAGTTTTTGAAATGTCAAGTAATCAGTACCACCATTGCCTCCACTAACATCAAATAGCTCAACTCTTGTATTGTTGTAGGTAACAACATCCCAGTCATCATTAAATTCATCAAAAGGCATCGCAGTTCCAAAATCCAATATTACATCAAGGCCATTGCTACTGTTTACAACACTCCAAGTTCCGTTGATTGTATTGCTATTATTTGCAGCGAGTACAGTTCCATCAGAATTAAAAGTAAGGGCATAACCGTTGTAATCGTTGGTCTCGTCATCGCCATCGTCTATATAGCTTTGCACATACCATTGTCCATCCATTAAAATGTTGGTCAACTCTGTAGTGTTACCTCCGCCATTACAATCTTCGTAAGGGTTTCTGCCAAAATTCAGGTAATCTGTTCCGCCGTTACCACCACTAACATCAATTAATTTTATGATTTGGGCATCAAAGCTTGTTACGTCCCAATCATCATTTAAATCTTCAAAAGGATCATCGCTGCCAGTTATCTCAAAATTTAAAATAAGGTCTATTCCGCTGCTACTGTTGGTAACTGCCCAAGTACCATTAACTGTATTATTTGTACTTGTAGCTGTAACAGTTTCATTGGCGTTGAATTTAAATTCATACGCCACATAATGGCAGGTTTCATTATTTCCATCATCTTCCAATAGGTTTACATACCATACACTATTTATCAAATTATCTGTGAATTCAGAAGTGTTTCCGCCGCCACCTCCGCCACCGCCATTGGGTGTACGTTCATAAGTTAAAAAATCAACACTTCCGTCTCCGCCGCTAATGTGCTTCAGTTTAATGATGTCTTGAGTTGCTTCTATAATATCCCAATCCTCGTCCAGCTCATCAAAAGGAGTATTATTTCCGAAGAAAAGGTTTAAATCCGGAGTATTGCTATTTGTTAGGCTCCAAGTGCCATCAACTGTATTGGAAGTACTTACTGCTTGGGCGGTATTGTCTGGGTTAAAAGTAAATTCATATCCTGCAAAATCACTGGTTTCATCTTGGTCATCGAAAAAATAAGTTACAAACCAAGAGCCCGTGGTCAATATAGTTTCAAAATCTGAAGGAAAACCACCACCATTAGATGAACAGCCGGAAATTAAAGTTACCAATTCGGCATTGCTATTCACTTGCACAGTAGTACCATCCTGCAATATAACGCTAACAGGAAACTGCAAGGCAATATAAGTTCCAGGTTCTAAGGAAAGCAAAAAGGCAAGAAGTTCACCATCGTTACCCACTGTCTGCGTTCCTGTTTGTTGCTGGTCTGAATTGTAGGTAAAGAAAGTAAGCGGATAAACCAGGTCTATACAATCTATAGAAGAATTATTGTTATTGTCTGATGTGCGAAAGAGTAAGTCTCCTAATTCCGAATTTACGGTTACCATATTTGTTTCAGAATCATCAAAAGGCTGTGAATCTTCTGTTGTACAAGAGCTTACCAAAAAAATTAATAAGTAAGCCAAAAAAGTGAATTTGGTTAATTTATTCATGTTTATATATTTTATGTTTTTATATGATTAAGACAGGTAATCTGATAAAAACCCTACCCAATTTTTCTGTTTTTTTATGAAGTCATCTTGACTTTTTTGATTGAAGCGAAAATGAGCAGTTTTGAGTTTGATTGAAGGCTTTTTTGAGTTTCATAGCAGCGTTACGAAAGGATAAAAAGACGAAAAGCAGGCTCAAAAGAGCCATTTTTTAGCCAATTGAAAAAAGTCAAGATGACTTCTATATTAAAATGAAGAAATCCACTAATAAAAGAAATAAAAAAACCATCCGAAAACAGGATGGTTTAACTGAAAAAACGAAGATTAATTTTTAGATTTTTTCAAATGTTAGGAAGTCTGTGCCACCATTGCCGCCGCTTACATCGGTAAGTTCAATTTTTGAATTACTCACAGATATAATATCCCAATCATCAGAAAGGTCTTCAAAATCTGCTGGGGAAGCAAAGAAAATATTGAAATCCGTATCGCTTGAACCGCCATCATCATCGCTGGAATTGCTGTCTGTTACAGACCAAGTTCCTGTTACTGTTGTGTTTCCCTTTACAGCTACCAAAGAACCGTTATTATTAAAGGTAAATACATAACCTGTGAAATGATCTGTTTCGTTTTGATCTGAATCAAAAAAGTAAGTGATTTTCCAACTACCACTTTGCGCAGTATTTATGGTTTGCGCAATTGTTGTGTTTTGCTGCTGACCGTTATCATCATCTTTGTCGCAAGACATTGCCAAACCTGTGTAAATAAAAATAACGAGTACTGCTTTTAAGAGAATTTTCATAATTTAAAATTTGTTTATTATTTGTTGTTTTAATTCTTTTTAAAAATCAAGGTATCTTCAATTTCTCCTTGACTATTTCGGGTAATAAAAGTTACCGAGGTCGGCGAATATTGAAGTGCTTTATATTCGTCATTATCAGCGCCATTTATGGGGCTGTCCATATCAAACTCAAAGTTTAATTCTTGTCCTGTTACTGTTACAATCCATATTCCATCCACGTTTTCTGATCCATTTGTGGCCAAAATAGTCTGATTGCTATAGAAAGTAAAATCATATCCGGCATAATCTGAAGTTTCATCATCTCCATCGTCTAAATACTTTTCAACATACCAAGTACCTGATTGCAAAATATCACGTAGTTCCTGTGGATCTGGGCTACCACCGCCGCCGCCATTTGGCTCGCGACCAAAAGTGAGAAGGTCTGTTCCGCCTCCGCCGCTCACGTCAGAAAGACGGATAATGGTTTGCGTTGCTTCCAAAACATCCCAATCGTCATTTAGTTCTGCGAAATTACCGTTGGTACCTGTTTCAAAATTTAGAATAAAATCCAAACTACCACTATCAATTTCTGCAGTCCAAAAACCATTGATTGTATTGTTACTGCCCACGGCCACTGCATCACCGTTTCTTAAAAATGTAAATTCATATTCATTGAAATTTGCCGTGTGGTCTGTTCCATTTTCCTCCAACAAGTTCACGAACCAACTTCCGGTACTAAGATTTTCTATAAAAAGATTCAATTCTGTATTATTTCCACCTGTATTGGGATTGCGCCCTAACGTTAAATAATCTGTGCTGCCATCACTTCCGCTTATGTGTTTCAGTTTTATAATTTCAGCAGTGGCTTCCAGTATTTCCCAATCTTCATCAAGTTCATCAAAAGGTGAATTAGTTCCAAAGAAAAGATCTAATTTAAAGTCGTCAACAAGAGCCCAGGTTCCCGGTACATTTGTTCCAGACTTTACTGCTTGGGCAGTTCCGTCTAAAGCAAAACTAAATTCATATCCAGCATAATTATCGGTTTCGTCATAATCATCAAAAAAGTATTCTACGTACCAAACCCCAGTTGTCAAATCTTCCTCAAATTGCGAAATGTCTATCGGGTCTGTATTGGTATTTGCCACGCAGTCCAAAATCAAGTTTTGCAATTGTTGGTTGCTGTTTACCTCTA
>JAGQYY010000076.1:0-5358 GCA_020435825.1 Aequorivita sp. | reverse complement strand
TGGTGGAACCATCGGCAAGTATTACAGAAATAGGGAAATCCAAACTGATAAAATCATTCGGACCCAAACCTTGCAGAAAACTGAAAAGCTCCAAATCATTAATAATAGTAATATTTCCCGTTTGTTGTTGATCTGCATTATATGTAAAAAAAGTAATCGGGTACACAAAATCCAAACAGCCTATTTCAGTATTGTTTGAAACGCAAGTAGCCGCAAGAGCGTCCAGTTCGGCTTGGTTATTTACGGTTACTTGAGTGAAGTCAAACAATTCGAGGGTAATGGGGAAACTAATTTCCAAGGTATCAGTGTCGTTGGGAAACTGATTGAAAATCTGTTCGATTAACAAAATATCTTCGGGAGTGTTTATCGTCACTTGTTGTCCGTTGGCAATAACCGTAATTGGAAGTACCACTGAAGCACAACCATTCCCGTCAATTAAATCATCATAAGTTCCGGGATTTTGGGAGGTACGCAATAACAAACCTGTTAATGGCGAATTTGCCGTTATGGTATCCTCGGGAGTTTCATCTATAAATTCTTTTTCCTCTTTTTGGCAAGAGAAAAGCACAATACATAAAGAAAGCAGTACAAAATATAGTAAGAGTTGTATTCTTTTCACCCTAAAGAAATTTGTTGGTTTATGTTAGAACAAATAAATTAAAATAAACCCTACCCTCCAAGTTGGAAAACTTTTAAATATATTTGAAATCCATCAACCTGTTTATGAAAGAACCCGAAAACGTTTGTAACGAAAATATATTTAACCGTTTGTACGAAGCTCATGGTAAGCCGGTCTGGCGGTTTATCTATTTTAAATGTGGCGATACCGCACAAGCGGATGATTTGGTGCAGGAAGCTTTTATAAAATTGTGGCAGAATTGCGCAAAGGTTACGCAGGAAAAAGCAAAATCCTTTTTATATACTGTTTGCAACAATGCTTTTTTAAACGAAGTGGCGCATCACAAAGTGGTTTTAAGGCATGCGAAAAGACAGCCTGAAAAAACAAATTTTCATTCCCCTGAATTTTTGATGGAGGAATCCCAATTTCACGAAAAACTTAAAACCTCGCTTGAAAATCTCACCGAGGCGCAACGCACCGCTTTTCTTTTAAACAGAATTGAAGGAAAAAAATATGCTGAAATTGCCGAGATGCTTAACATTTCAGTGAAAGCAGTAGAAAAACGGATGAGCCAAGCTTTGGCGACGCTTCGGAAGGAAATTGGAAATATTTAATTTTTAAGGTAGGGTAACTCGCAACTTAGATGTTTCACCTATGAATACAAAGAAAATGGAGAAAGACTACTTATTGCACAAATGGCTCAACAACGAAGCCACTCCTGAAGAACTGGAACAGTTAAAAACTGATCCGGAATTTGCTTCGTATATCCAAATTGCCACTGCCAGTTCAGGTTTTGAACTTCCCCAAATGGACAGCGGAGCGAACTTTGAAGCCATATCAAACAAGTTAAAACCAGTGCTTCAATTGCACAAACCAAACATTTTTTCAGTTGTTTGGAAAGTTGCCGCAGTGTTTGCGGTTTTGTTGGCTGGCTATTATTACACAACCACTTTGGACACTTCCGTAAAAACTGAAATTGCGCAGACCGAAACTTTTTCATTGCCCGATAATTCCGAAGTTGTATTAAACGCAGGTTCAAAAATAAAATACAACAAAAAGAACTGGGACAATTCCCGCGAGCTTTCTTTGGACGGCGAGGCTTATTTCAAGGTGACAAAAGGAAATAAATTCAGCGTGAAAACCGTTGAAGGTACTGTAAGTGTTTTGGGAACGCAGTTCAATGTTTTTGCTCGGGACGGGCTTTTTGCAGTTGCATGTTACGAAGGTTTAGTTAGCGTGGCTTTCAACGATACACTTTTAAAGGTATCCGCCGGAAGTAAAATACAGATTGAAAACGGAAAATTAGCAATAAATGAAACTGTCGAGAATCATTCTCCGGTATGGCTTGCCCACGAAAGCAATTTTGAAAATGTCTCTTTGCCAATTGTTATAAAAGAGCTTGAAAGACAATATCCCGTAAAGATTACTTTGGAAAATGTAGATTCCGAAAAAAGATTCACGGGCAGCTTTACCCACAAAAATCTTGACCTTGCTTTAAAAGCCATCTGTGAGCCCCTTCAGTTGCATTATAAAATAGATAAAAACGGAGCAGTACATATAGATGCCAAAAATAGCAAGTAGCTACAAAATCATTCTTTTTCTTTTAGTTTTCTGTGCTTTCGGAGTTAAATCCGTGGCCCAGGAAACTGAAAATACCATACTCTTGCTCTATTTAAAATCTTTAGAGAAGGAATATAATGTTCGGTTTTCATTCGTTCAAAAAGAAGTGGAAAAAGTTACGCTGAAACCACTTTCAAAAGAAAATGCTTCCTTAGAAAATGTGCTTACCTATCTTCGTGAAAATACATCTTTGCTCTACAACCGTATCAATGAACGCTACATCACCATTACTACCAAGGAAAATGATGGCAGCCTCTGTGGCCGGATAATCGATTTTGAAACCCAGATGCCGTTGGAAGGCGCCACTATCATTTCAGAAAATAATTCCTTCAACACAATTTCGAACGCAGAAGGCTTTTTTTATATCCCTGCACATCACACAAAAGTAAATTTTACGATTTCGTTTGTGGGCTATAGGTCAATTAATGTAAACACTTCAAACCTTTCCAATGATTGTTCCGCACTGCTTTTGATTCCGTCTGTTTCTGAACTGGAAACAGTTATTGTACAAAATATTTTCACAAAAGGGATTGATAAAAATCTGGACGGGTCAATCACTATTTCCACTGAAAATTTTGGACTGTTGCCCGGACAAGTTGAAGGTGATGTGCTGCAAGTTACTCAGGCTTTGCCAGGGGTGGAAAGTGTGGATGAAACTATTTCAAACATTAATATCCGCGGAGGAATGCACGATGAAAACCTGTTGCTTTGGGACGATATAAAAATGTATCAAAGCGGGCATTTTTTTGGGCTCATTTCGGCAGTAAATCCAGATATCACCAAAAATGTAATTATTTATAAAAACGGAACAAACATTCGTTATGGTGAAGGCGTTTCAGGGGTTATCGATATGCGTTCAAAAAACAAAATTTCATCAGAAACCGAAGCTGGAATTGGTTTCAATTTGGTGAATGGCAACGGGTTTTTGGACATTCCTGTTTCAGAAAAACTCGGCATTCAAGTTGCCGCAAGAAAATCCATTAACCATCTTTGGGAATCGCCCATTTATAAAAATTACTCCAAACGTATTTTTCAGGACAGTGAAATTTCGAATATCGAAAACACTGAAAATAACATCCCAATAAATACCGATGAAAATTTCAGCTTTTACGATTTCAGCACCAAATTGCTTTGGGATATTTCAGAAAAGGACAAAGTGCGCATCAACTTTTTGACCATTGACAATTCATTGGATTTCACAGAAACCTTGGAAACCAATTCACAATCAAAAACCAGCGAGCTGGACCAACGCAGCATATTGGGCGGCGTTTCTTGGAATCGTTTTTGGAACGATAATATTGAAACAACAGCTTTGGCTTACGGAACTTATTACTTGCTGGATGCAATAAACAAAGACATTTTCACTACCCAGGAGCAAATTCAAAAAAACGAAGTTTTGGAAACTGGCGCTAAACTTGACGCCAACATTGGGCTTTCTCAAACTTTAAAACTTCAAACAGGTTATCATTTTTCAGAAATAGGGATTGCAAATACACAAGATGTAAATCTGCCGCGATTTCGCGATTATGAAAAAAATGTTTTGCGAACACACGTGCTTTTTGCAGGCTTGAATTATATTTCAAAAAATCATAAAACCCATTTCTTTGGAGGTGTAAGAGGAAATTATTTTTCAAAGTTTGAAGAAATTTTAATTGAACCGCGATTGAGTTTGCATCAAAAATTTGGAAATGGTTTTGCTGTTGAGGTGTTGGGCGAATTTAAAAGCCAAAGCACTACGCAACGAATTGATTTTGAAAGTGACTTTTTGGGCATCGAAAAAAGAAGATGGGTTCTGGCCGACGACGAAAACACTCCAATCATAAAAAGCAAGCAAGCTTCCGCAGGTTTTGTTTACAGTAAAAAAGGACTTTTTTTGAATTTGGAAGGATTTTATAAAATTGTTGAAGACATTAATGCCGCAAACCAAGGACTTCAAAACCAGTTCCAGTTTTCAAAAGCGATTGGAAATTATACGGTAAAAGGGGCTGAATTTGTGGTGAACAAAAAAACGAAATCTTTCAGTACATGGCTTAGTTATATGTACAGCAAAAATGATTATGAATTTGAAAGCCTCGAACCATCAATATTTGCAAATAATTTGGATGTTCAACATTCCGCAACCCTTGCAGGAACTTATTCTCGGAATAATTTGAAAATCGCTTTGGGACTTAATTGGCACAGCGGAAAACCCTATACAATTCCGTTGGAAAATTTTGAGACAACAACTGAAGGTGGAATAACGACCATTCAATTTGACGCTCCAAACAACAAGCGTTTGCCGGATTATTTCCGTGCAGATCTTTCTGCGGAATATCTATGGAAACTTTCCCCATCCATTGATGCCAAAATAAATATTGCGCTTTTGAACCTTTTTAATACGGAGAATACTATTAATATCCGCTATGCCATGGCACGGGATGAAAACAATGAAATAACCGTAAACCAAATTGAGGAAATTTCTTTGGGAATTACGCCAAATTTTTCGTTTCAGGTTTTGTTTTAAACTACATCCTTTCCGGCACCTCAATTCCCAAGAGGGCGAATGCACTTTTGATTACTTCTCCAACCGCTTTTGAAAGTTTTACACGGAAGGCTTTTTCAGTTTCGTTATCCGTTGCCAGAATTGGCACATTTTGGTAAAAACTGTTGAATTCTTTTACCAAATCATAGGTGTAATTTGCAATCAACGCCGGACTGTAATTTTCCGCGGCTAACTGAATGGTTTCTGGAAATTGCTGGATAATTTTAATAAGCTCTTTTTCCTTTGGATGTATTTCAAAAGATGTCAAATCTAAAACATTAGAGACTTCGCCGGCTTTTCTCAAAATAGACTGAATCCGTGCATAGGTATATTGAATAAATGGCCCCGTATTCCCTTGAAAATCCACACTTTCCTCGGGGTTGAAAAGAATCCGCTTTTTAGGGTCAACTTTTAATATATAATATTTTAAAGCGCCCAAACCAATTATTCTGTATAGTGCTTCCTTTTCTTCTTGTGAAAAATCGTCGATCTTTCCAAGCTCTTCAGAAATAGTTCGGGCAGTCTCGATCATTTGTGCAATCAAATCATCGGCATCGACCACAGTTCCTTCACGGCTTTTCATTTTTCCGGAAGGAAG
>JAGQYY010000075.1 GCA_020435825.1 Aequorivita sp. | reverse complement strand
CAACAACTGGGCTTCAACCCAACAGACTTATGACAACAGTGATGCATGGACACAACAAACTGGAGACAATAATAAGTCTATGATTGTTCAAGATGCTGGTCCTAACCAAACTGATGGTCACTTTGCTGTGAACGAACAAGAAGGTGATCGTAATGAATCTTCTATCGGTCAATCAGGTAACGGTGCTCGTAACTCAGCTCGTGCCATTCAAGGAGGGAATGATAACCAAGCCAAGCAAAGCCAATATGCAACAGATGGTACTGGTGGTACTGGAAATTCTGCTGGGATAGACCAAGGAATAGATGGTGCTAGAAGATCTGTTGCAGCACCAGAGGCTATGACTCAATGGATCGCTGTTGCCACTAATGTAGATGGAAACGCTGGAACTCTTGGATACATCCCACCAACGGAAGGAAATAAAGCTACTCAAACTCAAGTTGGAGCTGGTAATAGTGCCGGTATCTTTCAACTAGGTGGAAGTGTAGGCTATAGTAATTATGGTGAGCAAGTTCAAACAGGAGATGATAACAATGCCGGTATGGTTCAGGCACATTACTTTGACGGTAATAATTCTAACTATGCGAAACAAGAGCAAGATGGTGCTACCAACACTGCAGGGTTAGCCCAAGAAGGATCTGGACATAAGTCTTATCAAAACCAAGTTGGTGATGATAATATTTCTTTAGCATACCAACAAGGTAAAGACCATATGTTAAACACACACCAGATGGGTGATGGAAACGTAGCCTATGCTACTCAAAGTGGTGCTGAAAACAGAGCTTTAATAGTTCAGCATGATGGTCAAAGCTATACCGTTGAGCAAAACAAAGGAATAGGTAATAATGATTTTTCAGTTGGTGGAAACCAAGCTAACATCCTTCAAATGGGTCCTGATGGAAACTTTGGAGCTGGAGCAATTGATTGCGGTTTCGATGAGCCAATGGATTTAGACATGGATTATGATTTCCCAGGAGTTGACTTAGGTGATATCTGCGGAGGTTGCTAAAATAAAACTTTGTGATACAGAAAAAATGCAGGCTTATTTTTATGGGTCTGTATTTTTTTAACATAAATTTAACATTTTGTGTTAAAATCAGGTATCATGTAGTTAATCGATAATTCTTTATTCTTAATCCTAAAACCTTCAATTAATGGCGGGAAAAACGCTTTTTCTTAATGGGGGATTTCCCCCTTTTTAACCTTTACTACTAGTAAAGTGTTGTTTATTAGTATTTTTTATTGCATCTTTGAGATGTGATTGATTGATAGTGATATCGGAATCGCATCTCCTCAAAATTTGTTAAAATACAAACCTATCCCTAGTAATTGAATTTTTTTGGTCTTTGATCAAATGATTTAGCATTTTTAAAAATTTCCTCTAAATTCTAAAAATGTATTTCGAATACATTTTAAACACAATCCCCTTTTGACATTGTTATATAAATCATTTTACCGTGATTTATTATTTATCCAAGGAAGTAATTCCTTGCCAAGGACTGAATAATTTTTAACCAAATATTAATCTTTAAATCTTTTAAATTATGAAAAAAGTAATTTTTTGCGCAGTAGCGCTATTTGTAGGTGGAATGACCTATGCCCAGGTGACTGATGCAGACGGCAATTCGTCACCAACTCCTAATGTGATTGCTCCAATACCTGGATCAGCCGCGGGAGCCAATACAGGATTATCCGTTCAGAACGGACATGAAAACAAAGTACGTGTGCGTCAGGCCGGTACTTCACAATCTGTTTATACTTTTCAGGATGACGGCACAACAGGTTTTGGTGAGAACAAAGCAGATGTTCGCCAAACCGGAGCCGTATCGGCTGCCAGTGGGGTAGCGAATGCCGCAGATGTAAGACAATCTGGTGCTTTGAACAGCTCTGCTACCCGCCAAGAGGGTGACAACAATGATGCTGTGACCAGACAAGGCCAAATAGATGGTTCCAGTACAGCAAACAAGGCTAGAATCCGTCAAGGAACAGGGCAACAAGCACAGGATAACTATGCTGCCATAGACCAAAATGGTGACAACAACTGGGCTTCAACCCAACAGACTTATGACAACAGTGATGCATGGACACAACAAACAGGAGACAATAACAAGTCCATGATCCTGCAAGATGCTGGTCCAAACCAAACTGACGGTCACTATGCAATGAACCAACAAGAAGGAAATGAAAACGAATCCTTTATCAGTCAACAAGGTAACGGGGCACGAAATTCAGCACGTACGTATCAAGTTGGTGACAATATGCAAGCTAAGCAATATCAGACAGCTACTGCCGGTAGTGGATCTGCAAATGATGCTGGTATTTATCAAGGTATAGGTTCAGGATCGCTTAATCTTGTAGCTCCTGAGGCAAATACTCAGTGGGTAAATGTTATTAATAACGTAGATGCTTCAGCATCTCCAGCTATCTATTCTCCACCAAGTGAGTATAACAAAGCTTTACAGGTTCAGGTTGGTGATGACAACAGCGCTGGTATGTTTCAGATTGGAGGTGATGTGGCTGGAGCCAATTATGGAGAACAAAACCAGGATGGTAATGGTAACAATGCTGGTATGGTTCAGGCACATCATTTTAATGGTGAAAATTATAACTATGGTAGACAAGACCAAAATGGTAATAATAACACTTCTGGTTTGGTTCAACAAGGTTCTGACAATAAGTCTTACCAAGCTCAAACTGGAGATGATAACACATCCTTGGCACACCAAGCAGGTTCTGGTCATAAATTGAACACACACCAATTTGGTGATGGTAGTGTTGCTCATGCTGCACAACACGGAGCCGAAAACAGAGCTTTAATTGTACAGTATGATGGCCAAAGTTACAGTGTGGAACAAAACATGAATTTAGGTGTGCTAGATCGTTCTGCTGGTGGAAACCAAGCTAACATCCTTCAAATGGGTCCTGATGGAGACTTTGGAGCTGGAGCAGTTGATTGTGATTTTGATGATCCAGTTGATTTGGATATGAATTATAATTTCCCAGGTGTAAGTTTAGATGATATCTGCGGAGGCTGCTAAATCTCAATAATTAATAGACTTGCCCATTCCTAGTGGATGGGTGAGTTTTTTAAGTATGATTTATAGTTTGCTTTTAATTTAAAATCCAAAACTTATATTATGAAAAAATTAATATTTAATGCTATTGCACTTTTGGCTGGAACTTTTGCATTTGCGCAATTAAACCCAGCTCCTTACGGGCCACAATATGTTGGTCCTGCGCCTACGGCTACGTTACAGCCAGCGCTTCCAGGAGCTGCTTCAGGAGCCAATACAGGTCTTTCGGTACAAAATGGAAATGCCAATAAAGTGCGTGTGCGACAAGCCGGAACATCACAGTCCGTTTACACATTTCAAGATGATGGAAATGGCACGGGCGGTAATCATGCCAAAGTGGTGCAGACTGGTGCAGTACAGGCGATAAGCGGCGTGGAGAATGCTGCTGAGGTATTGCAATCTGGCTCTGATAACAGATCGCAAACCAAACAAGAAGGAGATTATAATAGTGCTATAACACGTCAGGGTCAAAACAATTTGTCGAGTTCTGGCAACAAGGCAGGTATTCGTCAAGGAACAGGGCAGCAAGCTGAAAATAATGTTGCTGTGATTGATCAGGACGGTGAAAATAACGAAGGTTCTATACAGCAGACTTATGACAATAGTGAAGCTTGGACCATTCAAAGTGGTTCTGCAAACCTATCTTTGGTAAATCAAAATGCAGGGCCAAATGGAACTGCAGGGCATTACGCTTATACAGAGCAATTAGGTAATGATAACCAAAATGCAATTATGCAAAGTGGTGATGGTCAATCCAACTGGGCTTTTGCATACCAAACAGGTGATAATAACTTGTCTAAACAAGTTCAAGATCAAGCTGATGCCGTAGGTTCCGGTTTCGTAAATTATGCAATGGTAGATCAAGGTAGCATGAAAGACGGTTTAATATCAGATATTAAAACATCTTTAGATGCTGTTGACTCCAGAATTAATGACAACGCTTTAAACCCTACAACCACAAATTCCGTAGCCATTCAAAACCAAGAAGGTGGTGATTTGGATGCTGAATCACACCAATTTGGTAATGCCAATCATTCAGAGCAATATCAGTCTGGTTATGGAAACGATGCATATATGTTGCAGAATTCTTATGGTACTGGAAACTATGGAAGACAAGACCAAATTGGTACTCAAAGTATTGCTGGTCTAGCTCAGTCTGGTAGTGGTAACAAAGCATGGCAGCGCCAAGCAGATGATAATAATATTGTAATGTCAACACAGGTTGGTAATGGCAATTTGTTGAATACTTTTCAGGATGGAAACGGCAACAGAGGTATAACTTCACAATATGGCACTGACAATGCAGCGCTTTTAGTACAAAGAGGAGGTCATAGCTATACTATTGAACAAGATGGCACTGGAAACCAAGCTAATATTTTACAATTGGGCCCCAATGGTAACTTTAATACTGATGGAATAGATTGTAGCTTTTTAGATCCAAACAACCCTACAATTAATTATCCAGATTTAGATTTTAATCTATCTGATATTTGTTCAGGTTGTTAATAGCCCATTTTGCTATTTTTTTAGATAAATACAAAGGGGGGTGAATACAAGCCCTCCTTTTCCCCTAATTTTAATATCTTTATAATTATGAAAACAATTTATAAACAAACAGTTTTTATATTAGCATCTTTTCTCTTCAGCCATGTGGCTTTGTCACAGACGTATGGAGCAGATGACAAAGATCCTATAGTTTTAGATGGTGAAAATATAACGCCTCTTATGTTGGCCAACTTAGGGATTATAAGTACTCCAAATCCTAAAAATGCTTTAATTGAAGGAAATTCTGTGTCTGTTCAACAAATAGGTGAATATAATACTTCTGATATTCGAACTAACACAAACGCCAGTGAAATTAATCTTCTTCAAAACGGAAACTCAAACGACACAAGATTAGAATATACAGCAAATACTGCAGTTGCCGATTTAGTTCAAAACGGAAACAACAATCGTATAGTGGATTTTGTAAATAACCCAAACGCTGATATTTCTTTAGATTTGGAACAAAATGGAAATAATTATTTTGAGCGTGATGGTGTAAACGAGATTACAAAATCATTAAAATTTAGACAAACCGAGGGTTCACCGGACCTAATAATTAGAAGTTCTTATTAAATGATTCAATTTCAATTGTTCATATTTAAAAACCTGAAATACCTTTCGCTTTCGTTAATTCTTTTTTTAAGCATTAATATGAGCGCACAATTTTACAATAAGGAATTTGCGGCTAAAATTTATGTAAAGCAGGATAGTGAATTTTTTACATTTACTGCAACTGCCGAAAATCTAACTCCAACAGATGTTGATTTAAGATATGATTTTTCAGTTTTTAAAAAAGATGACAATAACAATACTTCAAAAAATAACCAATCCAATCGTCTCTTTTTAAAAGGAAACGAAAAAAAAATACTCTCTTCTGTTGCTATAAATTACAATGAAGAAGGAAAAATTATTTTACTGCTCGTGTTATATGATATTGACGATAAGCCGGTAGGGCAGGATCGTATAGAGTTGAATTCGGATAATGGATATCAAAAGGTAGTAAAGGATGAGCTTTCTGTCAAGGAAAAGCAGGAGAATAGAGATGAGGCTGCTCCGCAGGACGGGGTAATTATAGGCGGCCTGGTACTGGAAAAGACATTAACTAAAGCAGGTCGGGATTTTTATAAGTATTTTTATTCAGATTATTATAATCGACAAGTAACTACTAAAAAGAATATTTTTATTGAGGAAGTGCCTGGTAAGTTTAGAAATACAAGAATTTCCGTTAAAATTGATGATCAGTTATTATGGCAGTTTTTCTCACAACCAAAGAAGTCTTTTTTGCAAAGTATGGCAAAGACTTCATTAGATCGCTGTATTGCTTACCTTCAAAGATTGGAAAAACAAAAAGATGATACTTTAAAGCGCTATTAAAATGAAAAAATCTAAACTATTTTTGCCTATAATCTTTATGCTGTTTTTTGCAACAGTAGGTTTTGCACAGCAATTTTCCTATAAGCCATTAAATCCTGCGTTTGGAGGTGATACATTTAATTATAACTGGCTGCTAAGTTCCGCAACTTCCCAAAATAAACTTACAGCTCCAACCAACCCGCGCGATCAAGAATCTGAATTGGAACAGTTTGGGTCAAATCTTAATCGTCAACTGTTAAGTCAAATTTCACGTATACTTTTACAGCAACAGATAGGTGGATTGGGAGATTTTAATCAGGAAGGAAGTTTTACTTACGGCACTTTGAATGTTGAAATATACCAATCTGATGAAGGGTTGGTCATTAATATCCTTGATACATCAAATGGGGAAGAAACCCAAGTTATTGTCCCAAATTGAAAAATAGATGAGAATATTTTATAAAGCAATTTTGTTGTTTGGATTTTTTTTATTTTCCTCATGCGCGGCTTATTTTAATCAACCAATGTTCCAAGAGCCGTCGCGAACTGGAGAATTTTCTAAATCAACCCAAAAATTATTAGATTTGCCGCCAGCGGCAGAACCTCTAGAGGTTGGAGTTTATAACTTCAGCGATCAAACAGGGCAATATAAGGCAGTAGAAACCGGAAGCACTTTTAGTACAGCAATTTCCCAAGGCGGAACTACTATGCTTATAAAAGCTTTGGAAGATTCTGGATGGTTTATACCATTGGAAAGAGAGAATTTTAACAATCTTTCTACGGAACGTAACATAATCCGCAATACCAAACAAGAATATATTAAAAATTTAAACCCCAATGAACCTCCCTTACCACCTCTTTTATATGCAGGCCTTTTATTGGAAGGCGGCGTAATTTCTTATGATACTAATATTATTACTGGTGGGATAGGAGCTCGCTATTTTGGCTTGGGCGGTTCCGCAAAATATAGACAGGATAGAATAACTATTTATTTGCGAGCGGTTTCAACCAGTAATGGTGAAATTTTAAAAACAGTTTATGTTTCCAAAACAATTCTTTCACAGGCCATTGATGCAAGTTTTTTCCGTTTTGTAAAATTTCAAAGGTTATTGGAAGCTGAAACTGGGGTGACCCAAAATGAACCCGTTCAATTAGCAATGAAAGATGCTATTGAAAAAGCGGTTCATGACCTTATAATTGAAGGCATTCAAAAACAATTTTGGAGCTCACAAGGAGGAAAAGAAGTAAATGATCAATTAGTTGCAGATTATCTTGCGGAAAAAGAAAAAGATGAGTCAACCTTATTGCTTGATAGATTGCAAGTAGATAGAGAAGCTCTAAATTCATTAGGGATTTCTGTAGGCGGTAATTTGCCGGATAACGATTATTCTACACAGAATTTAGGGTTTTTAGGTAGGTTAGAATATCAAAGACATTTTGGACGTTTTTTTAATGTAAATCTAATGGCTTCCGTTTTTAAAATTGATAATGGAGTACAATATGACAATGTTTTTGGGAGCTTAAATATTAATGGACAATTTGCCCTTTTGCCCAATGATAAGTTATCCCCATTTGTTTATGTAGGATCAGGAGTTATAATGAGTGCTCTTAATCCTATAGATAATTCTCTTGAGCTTGGCGAACCTTTTTTCAAAGTTCAATACGGCTTAGGTGTTGAATATTTCATTTCAAATAAAATTGGAATTAAATTATTCGGGGAGCATAATCTTGTTTTTACTGATAAGCTTGAGAAGGCCGTCAATGGAAAAAGAAATGATTATTATTACAATATAGGTTTGGGCCTAAATTATTATTTTAAGTTATAATTTTTTTAACTGAATAACTGATGATGAACAAGTATAATATTTTCATTTGCGCTATTTTTCTGATTTCAATTTTTAGTTGTAGCGAAGATACTTTAGACGTTGTGCGCACAGGCCGTATCTCTGGAAAAGTTATAGACAAAGTGACTGGTGAACGTCTCAGTGGAGCAAAAATCACAACAAATCCTGCATCTACAACCGTGTTTTCTGATAGTTTGGGGAATTTTAAAATGAATGATATAATCGTGGACGACTATTCTGTGCAAGCTGAATTGGCGGGATACTCATCTGCATTTGAATCTACCACTGTTATTGAAGGTGTATTGTCTCAGGTGTCGTTCGAACTTACTGTTGCAAATACTGAAAACCTACCGCCTTTAGCACCTACATTGGTCTCGCCAGAAGACGGAGCCGTAGATTTGCCTCTTGAGGTTACATTTATTTGGGAATCTTCTGATCCTAATGGAGATGAACTTAATTATACTTTAGATCTAAGAAATGGATCAACAGACGAGATGCAAAATATTGAAGTTGGTCAAGATACCAGTTATACGGTCAGCAATCTTCAACTGGCAACTAAATATTTTTGGCAGGTAACAGTTTCTGATGGCAATAATGATCCCGTAAGTTCAATTATCAGTGAATTTAAGACCCTTACTTTACCGGATAATCCTTTTATTTTTGTGAAAAAAAAGAATGACAATTTGGTTATTTATTCTGGAGCAGAAGATATTGATGCAGGCAATGGGCAAGAACCTGATTTTAATGTTTTACAGCTAACGAGTGATAACGTTAATAGTTTTAAACCTCGGAAAAGTAATATTTTAAATAGAATTGCATTTTTACGCAATTCTGGAGGAGCCACTCAAATATACACTATGAATTTTGATGGTACAGATGTACGTCAGGTTACTAACCAAAGACCTTTAGCCGGTTTCCGGATTGAACAATTGAACTATACTTGGGCAAAAAACGATAGTAAACTATATTATCCACATTTTGATAAATTGTATTCTATAAATCCAGATGGTACCGATAACAGGTTGGAATATTCAACAAGTGATGGATCTTTTATATCTGAGGTTGCTGTTCCTGAGTTTGATGAGGACTTGGTTCTGTTGAAAACGAATAATTCAAGTGGATATGAAGTTCGTATCTATACTGCTAGACTTTCCACAGGAATGGAAGAAAATGTAATTCTTGAAAATGTTGATGGGGCAGCAGGAGGAATTGATCTATCAGCAAATGCTGATAAAGTATTATACACTAGGGATGTTAGCGAAGCACAGAATTCTGCATATAGAATTTTTGAAAGCCGCATATTTCTTAAAACTATTGGAAATCCAGACCCAGCAGTACAACTGGAAACGGACGTTTTGGTAGGGGAGAATGATTTAGACGTAAGGTTTTCACCTTCAGAAGGCGGGGTAATTTTTACAAGGGTGAAAAATAATACCAATGCCACTCCTAATATTTATTCTATTCTTTTTGATGATAATCAGAATGATTTACTTTTATTTACAAATGCCTTCATGCCCGATTGGGAATAAATTTATAAAATTATTAAAAACCCCAAAAGCCCACCTTTGTGGGCTTTTTTTTAATGCTTACTTTTGCATCATAACTAAATTCAATGAGCAAGGAAATTTCAAAACGTTATGCCCAAAGAGGTGTTTCTGCGGGCAAGGAAGATGTCCACAACGCCATAAAAAATGTGGATAAAGGTCTTTTTCCAAAAGCATTCTGTAAGATTGTCCCAGATTATCTTTCAGGAGATGAGGACTATTGCTTGATTATGCATGCAGACGGGGCCGGCACAAAATCATCACTGGCTTATGCCTACTGGAAAGAAACAGGCGATTTGTCTGTTTGGAAAGGAATTGCGCAAGATGCGCTTATAATGAACATTGATGACCTTCTTTGTGTTGGTGCAGTTGATAACATCTTGCTCTCTTCAACAATTGGTAGAAATAAAAATTTAATTCCAGGGGAAGTAATTTCATCTATCATCAACGGTACTGAAACATTGATTGATGAACTTAAGCAATACGGTGTTACAATTCATTCCACCGGTGGTGAAACTGCAGATGTTGGCGACCTTGTTAGAACCATAATTGTTGATTCCACGGTAACGGCCCGAATGAAGCGAAACCAGGTTGTAGATAATGCAAATATTAAACCAGGAGACGTAATCGTTGGGTTAGCTTCCTTTGGTCAAGCTACTTACGAAAAGGAATACAACGGCGGAATGGGAAGCAATGGATTGACTTCTGCTAGACATGATGTTTTTGAAAAATATTTGGCTAAAAAATACCCAGAAAGTTTTGATGCTTCAGTTCCTGATGAACTTGTTTTTTCGGGTTCAAAAAAATTGGAGGATTCAGTAGTTGATAGCCCTTTAAACGCGGGTAAGCTTGTGCTTTCGCCAACGCGAACTTATGCTCCAATAATAAAGGAAATTTTATCACAATTCAGCAATAAGGAAATACATGGAATGATACATTGTAGTGGTGGGGCGCAGACTAAAATCCTTCATTTTGTTGAAAACCTCCATATCATCAAAGATAATATGTTTGAAATTCCGCCACTTTTCAAGCTTATTCAGTCTGAAAGCGGTACCGATTGGAAGGAAATGTATCAAGTTTTTAATATGGGGCATAGGATGGAGCTTTATGTTCCCGAAGAAATTGCTAACTCTATTATAGAAATTTCTGAATCTTATAATGTAGAGGCTCAAATTGTGGGCAGGGTGGAAGCGGCTTCTTCTAAAAAATTGACTATCAAATCTGCGATGGGTGAATTTGTATATTAATATTTTCAACTACATTCGCAGATGATTTTGATCTGATTAGGTTTCATTATCATATTATTGAGAGCGGAAGTCAGGGAAAATTTTCTTCAAAAATTACAAAATAGGGATAGGTATTTTGGCTGTTTTTTTATCATTTTAAGCGCTACCCTTCACTTGTTCCATAATTATTTTTTCAATGAAGTCATCTTGACTTTTTTCAATTGGCTAAAAAATGGCTCTTTTGAGCCTGCTTTTCGTCTTTTTATCCTTT
>JAGQYY010000074.1 GCA_020435825.1 Aequorivita sp. | reverse complement strand
ACAAAGGCACCGAACTAAGCGGTGGGCAGTGGCAAAAGGTGGCGCTGGCCCGCGCCTATATGAAGGATTCGGACGTGATGGTGCTGGACGAGCCCACAAGCGCGCTGGATGCGCAGGCGGAGTACGATGTTTTTGAACGCTTTATCGCCCTAACCAAAGGCAAGACCAGCATTATTATAAGCCACCGCTTTAGCACAGTGCGTATGGCAGACCGTATTTTGGTATTGCAGAACGGCCAAGTGCTGGAGCTTGGTACCCACCAAGAGCTTATGACACACCCAAAACTATATGCCGAGCTGTTTAAATTACAGGCGGCGGGGTATCAGTAGTGATGCGTGAATAGTGAAACGCAGTCAGGACCTTGTTGGCTCGAATGGGATACTCGCTCCAGCGGGGATTAAATTTATGGGTCATGACAACTTAAGAGGATTATCTCTGCCCAACTTTATTTACAATATCGCGGGCAGATATTTTTTATGACTTCATTAACTGAAAAATTGCCCACATTCTGACAAATTTGTTAAGATCATTCAATTCATAATATGTCAGAACAAAAAAAGAAAAGAGGGTTCAAAAAGAAACGCTATGCTATTCCCATTATAATTTTAATTCTGTTAATCGCCTTTCGCCTTTACCTTCCCACGCTTGTAAAAAACAATATAAATAAAGTATTGGCAGACATTCCCGGATATTATGGGCAAGTGGATGATGTAGACATTTCCCTTATTCGCGGGGCATACATTATCAACGGAATGTACCTAAGCAAAGGTACCGCAGAATCGCAGGTTCCTTTTATGAACTTTCCAAAAAGCGATATTTCTATTGAATGGAAATCACTCTTCAAAGGGAAAATTGTAAGCGAAATAGTAATGACCAGTCCAGAAGTAATTTACGTTTTTGAGGATCAAAAAAAAGAAAGCGGCGATGCAAATGTTGATGATTGGATCAAAGCGCTTACTGATATTGTTCCCATAAACATTAACCATTTTGAAGTGCACGATGGCAAGGTAGCTTTTGTTCAACTCTCTGCAGATCCAAATATTGACCTCCAAATTGACAAATTGGAACTCACCGCCGATAACCTACGAAACGTTGTTGAAAAAGAACGAATTCTCCCCTCGCCCATCCGTGCCAGTGGCGTTTCAATAGGAAAGGGAAAAGTTTCCTTGGAAGGTTATATGAACTTGGTAAAGGAAATTCCAGATATGGATCTTTCTTTTTCCCTGGAAAATGCTGAAGCAACGGCTTTAAATGATTTCACGAATTATTACGCCGGCCTCGATTTTGACAAAGGTACATTTGGAATTTACAGCGAAGTAGCAATAGCAGATGGGCACATTATTGGTTACGTAAAACCGCTTTTAACCGACACTAAATTAATTGGCGAGGGTGATGGTTTTCTTGAAATTTTATGGGAAGGTTTTGTTGGATTTTTCAAATTTATACTGAAAAACCAAAGTACTGATACTTTGGCAACAAAAGTTTCCTTTGAAGGAGATTTAAATAATGTGAAAACTGGTGTTTGGCCAGCAGTTTTAAGTATCTTTGAAAATGCTTGGATTCAAGCATTTAAGGGTGAAGTTGATAATGATATTGACTATAAGGATGCCTTTAAAGATGGTGAAATTACCCGCGAACAAAAACGTGAGCTTCAAAAAAAAGAACGCGAAGAAAAAAGAGAACAACGTAAAAAAGAACGCGAAGAAAAAAAAGGATAGTTTCTGCAGGAATTGCCTATTTTTGTAACTCTAAATTTTCTGGAAAATGGACCATCTCACCAAACTTGAAGAACTTCTTAATGGGGCAAACAATGATATTAAAAATGGCGCTTATGACGAAGCCACCAACAAGCTGGAAAAAATAATTGATCTGGATCCAAACTTTGGGAAAGCCTATAACCACTTAGGGTATCTGTATGAAGTAAAATTCAAGGAGTTTGAAAAAGGGGAAACGCTTTACAAACTTTGTTTGGAAAAAAGCCCCATGTATCCACCTGTATATTATAACTATTCCGTTCTTCTCTCTACTTTGGGAAAATATGATGAACTGAAAGAATTGCTTGACACTGCCATAAATATTCCCGGGATAACAAAATCTACAATTTACAACGAATACGCAATTATGTTCGAACAGCAGGGAAAATTGGAAGAAGCTATTGATTACTATAAAAAATGCGCAATGGACACCTTGGACAAAGGCGTTTTGGAACGCGCCAAAGGCTCCATAGACCGCTGCAAGATGAAAAAAGAATTCCTATAATGCGTATAGACATCATTACCGTTCTTCCAGAATTGCTCCAAAGTCCGTTTGAAGTTTCTATTTTAAGGCGCGCCATTGAAAAAGGACTGGTAGAAGTTCACACCCACAACCTTCGAGATTGGTCCACCAACGCCTATAAACAAATCGATGATTACCAATTTGGAGGCGGCGCGGGAATGGTGATGATGATTGAACCCATTGATAAATGTATTTCAGAATTAAAGGCCGAAAGGGATTATGACGAAATAATCTACATGACGCCCGACGGAAAAACTTTTAACCAGCACACGGCCAACGAGCTTTCGCTAAAGGAAAATATTATCATACTTTGTGGGCATTACAAAGGTGTGGACCAGCGTGTGCGCGATCATTTTATAACCCGTGAAATTTCTGTGGGCGACTTCGTTTTAAGTGGTGGCGAGCTTGCCGCGGCTTTAGTTTGCGATGCCGTAATCCGCTTAATTCCTGGCGTTTTGGGGAATGAGACTAGTGCGTTGACGGATTCCTTTCAAGATAATTTATTGGCGCCTCCTGTTTACACCCGTCCCGCGGATTATAAAGGTTGGACCGTTCCTGATATTCTTACGAGCGGCAATACTGGAAAAATTGAAGAATGGCGGGAAGAGCAGGCGTACAAGCGAACGAAAGAGCGACGACCGGATTTGCTGTAACAAAAAATTATTTCAGAATACTGACAATAACCTTTTTATACCAAAATTCTACTTAAACAATCAATCATGATAAAAAACAGCGCGCTAATTTTGATCCTTTTAATATCCTTATCAGCTTGTAAAAACGAAAAAAAGGAAAAAGATAATTCTAACATTGAAAACGGGGTGAGTTCAAATTTTAACAAAATGCTCGATAATTATTATGAAGAAGGCTTAAAGCTAAACCCACTGAACGCAACTTTTTCAGGAGACAAACGCTATAATGACAGTTTCCCAAATTTCCTTTCAGATGAATATCTTGCTGAGCTGAATAAATATTATACAAACTATAAGGAAGAAGCATCTAGATTTGATGATGTTGATTTAAGTGAAACCGAAAAGATGAGCAAAGACATCATTTTGTGGGAATGCAATATAAATCTGGAAACACTCACTTTTAAAAACAATCTATACTTCCCCATTGATCAAATGTGGTCCGTGAATTTAATGATGGGCCAATTGGCTAGCGGAAGCAGCGCGCAACCTTTTAAAACAGTAGAAGATTACAATAATTGGTTAAAGCGTGTTGACGGGTTTGTAGTTTGGCTAAACACTGCCGAAAGCAGAATGAAAGAGGGAATGGCGGCTGGTTATGTGCTTCCAAAGTCATTGATTGTAAAAGTAATTCCACAACTGAAGGCGATGACCGAACCAAATTTAGATGAAAACTTGTTCTTCTCGCCAGTAAAAAATTTTCCAGATACCTTTTCTGATTTAGAAAAACAGGAACTGGCAAAAGCGTATTCAAAAATGGTCACTAATGAAGTAATTCCCGCTTATCAAAGCCTTCACGATTTTATGGCTGGCGATTATTTAAAAGCTGGAAGAACAACCACAGGAATAGCCGATACACCCAACGGCGAAGCCTATTACAAGCACCAAATAAAACGGTACACAACTACAGAAATGACCGCAGATGAAATTCACCAATTAGGTCTGAGCGAAGTAGCGCGCATTACTGCTGAAATGGAAAAAGTGAAAGAGCAGATTGGTTTTAAAGGTGATCTGAAAGCGTTCTTCAATTTTGTACGCACCAATAAAGAATTGATGCCCTATAATGAACCACAACAGATTATCGATCATTTCTACGCAATTTACGACACGATGAAACCAAAACTGGAAGTGCTTTTCGATAAAAAACCCAAAACTCCTTTTGAGGTAAAACAGACTGAAAAATTCCGCGAGAATTCTGCAAGTGCCGAATACAACCCGGGAAGTCTGGACGGTACGCGCCCGGGGATTTTCTATGTACCCATTCCAAATGCATCAGAATATAATGTTTACAGTGATGAATCCTTATTTTTGCACGAAGCCATTCCAGGCCATCATTATCAAATTTCCTTGACGCAGGAAAATGACGAATTGCCAATGTTCCGCAAAACACTTTTTTATAGTGGTTATGGAGAAGGCTGGGCACTTTACAGCGAATCGCTTGGGAAAGAATTAGGCCTTTATACAGATCCATACCAATACTTCGGAATGCTGGGCGCAGAAATGCACCGTGCCGTGCGCCTGGTTGTTGATACCGGAATGCACTCCAAAGGTTGGACGCGCGAGCAGGCTATTGAATATTGTCTGGAAAACGAAGCCGAACCTGAAGCTGGAATCATTTCAGAAATAGAACGCTATATGGCAAATCCCGGACAAGCATTGGCTTATAAGATTGGGCAATTAAAGATTTTGGAACTCCGTCATAAAGCCGAAAAGGAATTGGGAGATAAGTTTAAAATTGGGCAATTCCACAATCAAGTTTTGGAAACGGGCTGTATTCCTTTGGAATTACTCGAAAATAAAATTGATACATGGATTGTGGGTTCCTCAAAATAAACGTAACGGCAAAAGAAGCAAAAAAAAGAACAAAACCTTGCTTGCTACAATTAATTGTTTAATTTTGCACCCACTTAATTCAACCTCTGGCGATAACCGTGAACGTTGCTTTAAATTAAACCATATAAACCCATAAGATGGAAGCGTTATTAAAATTTGTACAAGACGAATTTGTTACAAAAAAAGAATTTCCTGAATTCGGAGCTGGTGATACCATTACAGTTTACTACGAAATTCGTGAAGGTGAAAAAACAAGAACCCAGTTTTTTAGAGGAGTCGTAATACAAGTAAAAGGAACAGGAGTAACCAAGACCTTTACCATTCGTAAAATGAGCGGTACCGTTGGCGTAGAACGTATTTTCCCGCTAAACATGCCGGCACTTCAAAAAATTGAGATCAACAAGAAAGGTAGTGTGCGCAGAGCCCGTATCTATTACTTTAGAGGTCTTACCGGGAAAAAAGCCCGTATCAAAGAAAAACGTATGTAGTTTATTCTTTGTTAAAAACCCTCAAAAGCCCTGTAAAAACAGGGCTTTTTTTATGAACAATTGTTGATAAGCAATGTTTGTAACCCGTGGATTTTTAAAGGGTCATTATTTCTTGTTTATTCAATTTTCCGTTCTATATTAGCAGTATCAAAAATGGTGTTACAGCCAAATTGATAAACTAAAGTATCGTTCTTTTACACTATTTTTTCCTAATTGTTGACGAAGCTAACGCTCGCAAGAATGTTAGCCTCCAGATTTGAAAAAATAAAGAGAAAACACTTTACAGGCTTTTTTTGATTGCTTGAGGTACTCACGATCTTTAGATTATTAGTACTGAGATTGGAAAAAGTTTTCGGTAAGTTTTTGAAAAATGGCATCAACCTCACGGAAGATGGAAATTACAAAAGCGAAACCCGTGTAAGTAAGCCACAACCGCAAGGGTATAATAAACTTGCCTAGAATAAGCCCTCGGGCATATTGGTTGGTAACGGTTTGCTTTACAAGGAGCCATATCACAATGTATTTTATACAGTGATATGGCTTTTCTTGTTTTAAATACTTTTTAGTCAATGAGTTGAGAAGTCTAAAAGTTCAGGGGTTGAACTAATGCCGTAATTTTTTAATTTCCACTCAACTCCTCAACTTTTAAATCCCTAAACTTATAAACTCCTTTCAGAAGCTCTCCCAAATCGCTATATTTGCATTCCTTAAAATATTCAAAATAAGTCAACCATTATTTTCCAAAAAACACATCAATGACAAAATCCTCCAAAATTATATACACCAAAACCGATGAGGCACCGGCTTTGGCAACCCACTCTTTTTTACCTATTGTTCAAGCATTTACTTCCCCGGCAAACATAAAACTTGAAAGTCGTGATATTTCATTGGCAGCAAGAATTTTGGCCGTTTTTCCGGAATTTCTTAAAGAAGAACAACGCGTGAGTGATGATTTGGCAGAATTAGGTGAACTGGCAAAAACCCCTGAAGCAAACATTATTAAACTTCCAAATATAAGCGCCTCCGTACCACAATTGAACGAAGCTATTGCCGAACTTCAAAAGAAAGGCTTCAATATTCCAGATTATCCTGAAACCGCAACTACTTCCCAAGAAAAAGAAATAAAAACAAAGTATGACAAAGTGAAAGGAAGTGCAGTAAATCCCGTACTTCGTGAAGGAAATAGCGACCGTCGTGCCCCTAAAGCAGTAAAAAACTACGCAAAAAAACATCCTCACAGTATGGGTGCTTGGAGCAGTAATAGCAAAAGCCATGTCGCTTCTATGAAGCACGGTGATTTCTTTCACAATGAAAAATCAATTACACTTAATTCAGATGATACGTTACGTATTGTTTTGGTTGAAAAAAGCGGAAACAGCGTCATTTTAAAAGATAATTTGAAAGTTTTAAAAGGTGAAATCATCGATGCGACCGTGATGAGCAAAAATGCATTGGTTTCATTTTTAGAAGCACAAGTGAAGGATGCCAAAGAAAAGAATGTGTTGTTTTCTGTGCATTTGAAAGCTACAATGATGAAGGTGAGCGATCCTATTATTTTTGGATATGTAGTAAAGGTTTATTTTGAAGATTTATTCAAAAAATATGCGGATGCATTCAAAAAACTGGGAGTTGATGCCAACAACGGCTTGGGCGATTTGGAAAACAAACTATCCGAATTAAACGAACATGATAGAGATGCAATTCTTCAGGATATTAAAAAAATAATGGCCGAAAACCCAGATTTGGCAATGGTTAATAGCGACAAAGGCATTACAAACCTTCATGTCCCCAGCGATGTTATTGTAGATGCATCAATGCCTGCAATGATCCGAAATTCAGGACAAATGTGGGGACCCGATGGTCAACCCCACGATACAAAAGCGGTAATTCCAGATAGTAGCTACGCAGGTGTTTACGAAACCACCATAGCGTTTTGCAAGAAACACGGAGCCTTTGATCCAACCACGATGGGCACCGTTCCAAACGTAGGTTTGATGGCTCAAAAAGCCGAAGAATACGGAAGCCACGACAAAACTTTTGAAATTTCCGCAGATGGAAAAGTAGCGGTTTTAAATGCTGCCGGAAAAGTAATCATGGAACACCCTGTTGAAAAAGGCGATATATGGCGCATGTGCCAAGTAAAGGATCTGCCTATTCAAGATTGGGTAAAACTCGCTGTGGAACGCGCACGAGCAACTGGAAATCCAGCAATTTTTTGGCTGGATGAAAACCGTGCCCACGATGCCGAGCTCATTAAAAAAGTGAACAAATACCTTCCTGAGCATGATACAAATGGTTTGGACATAAAAATCCTTTCCCCAGAAAAAGCTACTGAATATACTTTGGAACGTGTAAAAGCTGGGAAAGACACCATTTCAGTAACAGGAAATGTGTTACGTGATTACCTGACTGACCTCTTCCCTATTTTGGAATTGGGCACGAGTGCAAAAATGCTATCCATAGTTCCATTGATGAACGGCGGAGGCTTGTTTGAAACGGGCGCAGGAGGTTCTGCCCCTAAACACGTTGAACAGTTCTTGGAAGAAAACCATCTACGTTGGGATTCTTTGGGTTTTTGAATTTTTGGCGCTGGCAGTTTCTTTGGAACATTTAGGGACTAAATACAACAATCCAAAGGCTATTGTTTTAGCCGATGCCTTGGATGATGCCACAGAAAAATATCTCGAAAACAGCAAATCACCTTCGCGAAAAGCAAAGGAAATTGACAATCGCGGAAGCCACTTCTATTTGGCGATGTACTGGGCAGAAGCACTTTCAAAACAAAACAAAGATGCAGATTTGAAAAAAATCTTCACGCCAATTGCAAAAGAATTAAGGGAAAACGAAGCCAAAATAAACAATGAATTGATTTCAGTACAAGGCCATCCGGTAAACATAGGCGGTTATTATGAACCAACTGAAAAGTTGGTCTTTGAGGCCATGCGACCGAGCAAAACTTTTAATAACATACTTTCAGAAATAAAGTAAAAATCAAAACGTTTTAAAGCCTTCAGTATTTCTGAAGGTTTTTTTATACTCAAGATTAAAATATTTGAAAAAAATACTCACATTCTTAGTTTTCTTTGGAAGCTTCACAGCCTTTTCGCAAGAAAAATTTACACTTAGCGGCACTATTTCTGAAGCAGAAACCGGTGAAACCCTCATTGGTGTAAACGTAATAATTCCTTCATTGCAAACGGGAACCGTAACCAATCAGTATGGTTATTATTCCATTACGCTTCCCAAAGGAGAATATGAAATAGTGTACAGCAGCATTGGTTTTGCGGCACAGAAAGTAAAGGTTTCTCTTTCTGAAAACGTGAAAAAGGATTTGGCTCTTACCACCGATACCGAAAGCCTGGACGAGGTTATAATTGAAGCAAACAACGAAAGGTTAAACATTCGCAGCTCACAAATGAGCGCCAATACACTTTCCACAACCACTATCAAAAAAATTCCTGTGGTTTTGGGCGAAGTGGATGTTATCAAAGCAATAACACTACTTCCGGGAGTAACAAGTGCGGGCGAAGGAGCCAGCGGTTTCAACATTCGCGGCGGTGCTGCAGACCAAAACTTGATTTTGTTGGACGAGGCAACATTGTACAATTCTTCACATTTGTTTGGGTTCTTTTCTGTTTTTAACCCAGATGCCATAAAGGATTTAACGCTTTATAAAGGTGGAATTCCGGCGCGATATGGCGGACGTATTTCTTCGGTTTTGGATATTTACCAAAAAGACGGCAACAAACGGGAGTATCATGCCAGCGGTGGAATTGGCTTGGTTGCCAGCCGTTTGCTCTTGGAAGGCCCTATAAAAAGGGACGAAGCATCGTTTTTGATTGGAGGAAGAAGTAGTTATGCGCACTTGTTTTTGCCTCTTTTTGATAATGACAACATTGCCTATTTCTATGATTTGAACGCCAAGCTTAGTTATAACCTAAATGATAATAATCGCCTCTATTTGTCGGGTTACTTCGGAAGGGATGTTTTTGAAATATCGGACAGCTTTGCGAATAGCTTTGGGAATACAACCTTAAACCTACGCTGGAACCATCTTTTTTCAGATAAACTGTTTTCAAACCTATCCTTAATTTATTCAGATTATTATTACGGCTTGGAACTAAAATTTGTTGAATTCAACTTTGATAGCGGGATTCGGAATTTTAATTTGAAGTATGATTTTACGCATTATATTTCAAACGATGTGGATTTGCGCTACGGGATAAACAGTATCTATTACAAATTCAATCCTGGCGATGTTACCCCAACCACGGAAGATTCTGGAATCAATCCCTTTAAACTTACCGATAAATACGCTTGGGAAAATGCTGCATACGTTGATGCTGAAATAGAACTTTCCGATAAAATTTCGGTACAGGCCGGGCTCCGTTTATCAACTTTTAACCGTTTGGGGCAGGATGAATTATTTTTATACGAAAATGACAACCCAATAATCTACAATCCAAGTTTGGATATTTACCAAAAAGCGAAGCCAATAGATACCGTTTCTTTCGGCAGAAGCGAAACCATAAAATCCTTCGTGAATTTGGAGCCGCGCTTTGCAATTTCATATTTATTGAATGAGGATTCATCCATAAAAGCCAGCTATAATAGGATGACGCAGTATATTCATTTAATTAGCAACACCACTTCGCCCACGCCATTTGATATTTATGCACCGAGCGGCAAGTATATTGAACCACAGTTGGCAGACCAAGTAGCGCTTGGGTATTTCAGAAATTTTGAAAATTATTCCTTGGAAGTAGAGACATTTTACAAAAAGGTAAAAAACCGATTGGATTATGTGGACGATGCCGATTTGATAGCCAATGACGCTGTAGAACAAATTCTTTTAAATGGGGAAGCAAGAGCTTATGGCCTGGAAATGCTTTTCAGAAAAAACACCGGAAAATTTCAAGGCTGGATTGCATACACACTTTCAAAAAGTGAACAAAGAACGCCGGGAAGAACCCCGGTTGAAAGTGGAATAAACAATGGAGAATGGTATAATTCGCCTTGGGACAAAACGCACGATATTTCAATAACTGGGCAGTATGAACTTACCAATAAATGGTCTTTTGGTGCAAATTTCATTTTTCAAACTGGAATACCAACAACCTATCCCGAAGGACAATATGAATACAATGGGGTTATAGTGCCTGTTTATGAAGCGCGCAACAGCAGCAGGCTTTCATCGTACAACCGATTGGACCTTTCAGCAACGTGGACTCCAAAACCCGATAGCAACAAACGTTGGAAGGGCGAATGGGTTTTCAGTATCTACAATGCGTACAACCGAAAAAATGCGGCTTCAATATCATTTCGGGAGAATACGGATATCAATCAAAATGAAGCCGTCCGGCTTTCCATTTTTGGAATAATCCCTTCGGTAACCTATAACTTTAAATTTTAAGATTATGAAGAAGTTGTTTTTATTACTGATTTTCTTTGGAATTTTTTCTTCTTGTGAAGATGTTATAGATGTTGACCTTAACGATGCACCGCCTAGGTTGGTAGTAGAAGCAAATTTAAACGTTTGGGAAAATGGAACTTCGCAAGCAAGTGTAAGGTTGACGACCACTGCTCCTTTTTTTAATAATGGCGTGCCATTTATTACGGATGCAACGGTAACCGTTACTGATGAAAACGGAACGGTGTATCCTTTTACTTATTTCGAAAATGGTTTTTA
>JAGQYY010000073.1:9410-11157 GCA_020435825.1 Aequorivita sp. | reverse complement strand
ATGATTTCCTTTCGGTCGGGGCCGGCATCCACGTGGCAGTGCTCACAAACTTGGTTGCACATATAGCCAACGTTTATTTGAAGAATTTCAAGTTTGTTGGGGCGTAGTGGAAACTGATCTGTTTCTTTTATTTTTTCTGAAAAAGTAGGGAGCTCCCCACTGGCAAAAATACCGTTGGAGAGTTTTTCGAGTTGTTTGTTTGCCATTGCAAGTTCGCTGTGGCGTTTATGAAGGGATCGTTGTTGTTTCTTTTTTTCTTTTAGCATAGAAAATTCACATTCAATTTTTCGGTCATTAGAAAGTCTGATGGAGTTGTTTATCACATTTCCAGTTTATTCACCTTATTCATCATCATTACCCCGTGTACCAGGCTGGCGCCGCTTTTGATGGCTGCCCCAACGTGAACAGCCTCCATCATTTCTTCTTTGGTAATGCCGCGTTGCAGTCCGTCCTGGGAATAAGCGTCAATGCAATAGGGGCACATTTCGGTATGCGCCACAGCCAGTGCAATGAGTGATTTTTCACGGGCAGATAGAGCACCTTCTTCAAATACTTTTCCGTAGTATTCAAAAAATTTTTCGCCGAGCTCTTTGCTCCATTGTGAAATATTTCCGAATTTTTTTAAATCTGCGGGGTCATAATAATTTTGTGAGGCCATAATGTTGTTTTATTTATAAGTACGAAGTTTTAGGGATTCCGGTTTTCAATAAAGGTAAATATAGGCAAGTAGTCTTTCAAAAAGGAGCGCGCTTACGAAAGTTTAACAGTTTAATCAAAAGAATATACAAAGCCACTTTCCAGATTGTACTGTGAGTTTGGGATGCCAAGGGCTGGGGTCTCATCATATATAAAGGTGTAAGTGGTTTTAAAGGCAAAGTTTTTGAATAGATCAATCAGCAATGAACTTTGGCTTGATATGCGATAATCACTAAAATCTTTAAGTTTAGGTTGATAATAGGTGGTGCTTACAAGACTTATGTTTTCTGTTGGATACAAACTGAAGGAAAGATAAGAAGTGCTCCTAAAATCACGTTGAAGCGGAGTTGCACCATCGCTGAGTTCCTCTTGTTCATACATTATGTGCGTTCCGAGATAGAATTTATAATTTTCCGAAGTGGTTAATTTAAAGCGCGGCCCCGTTCCGACTAGACCCCTAAAATCTATTTTTGAAACTTTGTTATACTGTGCTTGAGCAAAAGCCTCCCATGCTATTCGAGGATGGAACCTATAGTTATAGCGAAGATGGGTTATTCCCGCATTCTCAAATTTGTTGCCTTCAATGTTTTTTAGCTCAATATCATTCCTCAACAACACCAAGTGATTGTTCATTTTGTATTGCAGGTGTGTACTGCTGCTGAAGGCGAAATAATCATTTACATCGCGTTTCAAAGAAAAACCAAGACTTACAGAGCCCGAAAATCCAGAGGTGTCTGTCACTTTCCGAAGCGATTCGGCATTAAGTATTTGGGATTTTGCGGAAAATGAAAAGCCGATAATAAAAAGCGCGACTATATATTTCATTATTTTTTGATGAGTGGTTAGCGCTTTAAAAATAGTCAAAAATTTAAATAGGAAGCGTTTATTGGTTTTCAATAAAATCTTTCAGCACTGCAGCTTGATTATGTGTTTCATCTTTGGCGCCATAAAGAAGGGTGAGGCGTTTTTCCTGGGCTTTTTTCAGAAGTTCTTCAATTAATTCTGGACGATTCTCCAGCTCTTTGTAGTATTTTTTTTCAAATTCAGCAAA
>JAGQYY010000073.1:0-9311 GCA_020435825.1 Aequorivita sp. | reverse complement strand
GGCTTTTTTCAGAAGTTCTTCAATTAATTCTGGACGATTCTCCAGCTCTTTGTAGTATTTTTTTTCAAATTCAGCAAAGCGGTCTTCTTTATGGTCAAACCATTTCCGAAGCTCGGTTGAAGGTGCAATCTCTTTCATCCATTCATCTAATTTTGCATCTTTCTTGCTTACGCCACGCGGCCAAATTCTATCCACCAAAATCCTGAATCCATCATTTTTGGAGGCATCTTCATAAATACGTTTTATTTTGATGTCAATCATTGCCCATTGATAATTGATCACTGAAACTATTCACCCCAATTTGCTATTTCTTCTTCGGTCCAAAGCTTTGGGAAAAATTTTCGCTGCTGATATTTTGGGTGTAGGTATTTTTGCCACTCCGAACCTCCGGTGGCAGCTTTGGTTTCGCCTTTGCTGTTTAAATAATGTTGCGCAGTATCTAAGTGCACCAGCGGCCAAGCCACGTTGTAGAAATGGTCAAACTGTTTAAGTTTATCTTTTAGTTCTTCCGAAGGGTTGTTCATCTGTGCCACCCGTTCTTCAAGGGTTTTGTCTTTTGTTTTTTTTGCTAATGATTTAAAATCGGCTTCATATTTTTCGATGAACTGACGAAGTGTTAGGCTCATTTTGCCTGTTTCCCTATTATATCCAGCGTCTTTCCAATATAAATTATCAAAGTAATCTTCCATTGTTGGGTTTTGAGGCAAACGCTTTTGTCCTTGGCTGTTTACAAGATTTTCTATTTTTGTGCAATATATTTCCAAAATACGGAACTGTGCACTCTGAAAACCGCTTGCGGGGGTCAAGGTGGAACGGAAGGTATTGTAATCGTCATAGCTCATTCCGTCTTTCATAATGTCAAAAGAAGTGATGAGCATTCTGGTATATCTTTTTAGGCGGTCTAATTTCGTTATCCAGATTTCTTCTGAAAGGTTTTCACCCTCGGAAAGTTGTTTTATTTCGTGAATCATCATTTTTAGGGTAAGTTCCGTAACTTGATGGTACATCACGAATATTTCTTCATCCTTAAAATCGGTTCGTGTTTTTTGAAGTGAAAGCAAAGTGTCCACTTGAATATAATCCCAATAATTAATAGGTTTTGCCTGTAGTAACCCTTTTAAATAAGTTTCTGGGTTTTCGCCAAGTGCGATATATTTTTCTTCAATCGCTTTTATTAATTTGTTGTTTTCCATTTTTTGTTTTTTTGAAAAGAGGTCTTAAAAAAGAAGGTTTTTAAAGGTCTCTAAAAATAAGGGATATTTTTCTATTTTTTTAAATATTCGCAGATGAGTTTAAAAGAAAAAGCCTTGTTGTTAAATTTAACAACAAGGCTTTTCATTATTATTATTAATGGCTACTAATAAAAATTAGCGCGATTATCTTCAATTTTTGCTTTCTTTTTAAGAGCATTGTAAACTTGGGTCTGAGAGGTAGGGGCAGCTTTAGAACTTATCTGATTGGCAAAGTTTACATATGATTCCATTTTTGGTGCAGGATTAAAAGCAGTTACTTTTACTTTGTAAACGCCATTTTTGCCATTAATCAGTGGAGTCGTTTCACCTGGTTTTGTGCCAAAGGCCATACCTACAACTTTTGGTTCGTTAGTAGTAGCTACTAAAGGATTTGCCATACTAACTTCAGTAGCTGTTTGCACTACCACGTTTTGACTTGCGGCAACCTCTTCAAGAGTTGTTCCTTTTATTGATTCCTGTATTTTCTTAGCTTTTTTCTCGTTGCGCAAAATTGGGGTTACTGTAGCAGAAGCATCTTCAACTGTCATAAGACCTTTAGGATTTTTGCGGGTAAGCTGTGCTATAACATAACCGTTAGGCACACTGAAACGTTTAGTGTCCCCAACTTTAGTGTCTTCATTGAATGCCCAGTTAACTATAGTTCTGTTTTCACCTATGCCTGGAATATTTGAATCCATATTTCCCAATTTATTAACGGGTTTCAATTCAAGGTTTTGGGCTTTAGCTAATTCTGTAAAATCACCTTTTTTTACTGCAACTTCAAATTTTGAAGCATCTGAAAATATTTGATTTGTTGTTTTGTCTGAAGGCTCAATATTTTTTACAACGGTTGCAAGTTTAATTACTGGTTTAGCACTAGATTGCTTGCCAACTTCAACTATGTGAAAGCCAAAATCAGTTTCAATAAGACCAATTGTGCCAGAAGGGTTGTTGAAGATAAAATTATCAAAAGGAGGAACCATTCTACCAGGAGTTGAATTGCCTAATTCCCCGCCATTGTCTTTAGAACTATCGTCAGAAAACTTTGAAGCAAGTTCAGCAAATTTTGATTTGTCTTTTTTCACAACACTCAAAATGCTATCGGCCAATTTTTGAGCTTCTTCTTTCGTTCTTGTAATCGTTTCTGGTGCACGCATCGTACCTACATAACGGATTAGGATATGTTTTGACTCTGTAGAATCAGGCATTTTCTTGGTATCTAAAACTTTGGAAAGATAAAGCGCATTTTCTACGTTGTAAGGGCCATAGATATCTCCTTTCTTCAAATTGATAAGCGTATCTGCAACGGTTTGCGGAAGGTCTTTTTTGAACATCCAACGGTCATAATACGGAACATCAGAATTTGCATTTACGTATTCTTCGTAATTATTTGTGTTTCTAAAGCCAGCGATTGTGTCGTTTGCTTTTGTATCTTGGTTAAACTCAACTTTGTCATTTAACATAGCAGCGATTTCTGTTTTTGCTTTCTCAGTATCAGCTTCAGACGGTTCTTCAGCGAAAAATACATATTGGATATCAGCTTGGGGCTCTACTTGAAAATCGTTGGGATGTGCAGCAACGTATTTTTTTATTTCTTCGTTAGAAACTTTTACATCTTCATCGGCAATCTTGCTGTAAGGCACCAACACATATTGAAAGTTTAAGTTGTCATTCTGAAAATGATATTCTTGCTCGCCTTCGGCAACTGTAGAGCGAAGCCCGCCTTTTATCATATTATAATAGGTAGATTGAAGCACGCCATCTGCAACATTTTCTTCAAACTTAAGCCATTGCTTATACATTTCTGGAGAAGAAGCTTTAATGCTTGCGATGTATTCCTGAATTTTGCCTTGATCCACTTGTCCTGTATCGTTCAAAAAGGTTTGGTTACTGGCCAATTGGGTTTTTAGGGCATTGTCTATTTGGGCTTTCTCAACAGTAAGTCCGGCTTTTTCAATCTGTTCGTCCATTATAACGCTGCGCAGTTCACGGTCCCAAACCATGTTCATGGCTTGAGTGGTATTTGCGTTTGGCCCCATATTGCGCTGGGTGGCTTCCACTTCTTCCATAAAACTTTGTCTGGAAATGTCTTCGCCGTTAACGGTAGCGATAGTGTCCTGTCCTTTTGGGCCGCTGTTGCCTTTGGTCAGCACATCACTTAAGATAAAGGCAAAAAGCGCCAATGCAATAATAAGGATAAGGAATATCCCTCTTTTTCTAATACTGTTTAAGATTGCCATTTGATGTTCAAATTTATATCCCTTTTCATGTGTTTTGCCAGATGAAAAGGCTTTTGGTTGTGATTTCCTTTTATCCCTTAATGTTAATCAAGGTTTTAGAGAATTTGTTTTTTAGATTATTTAGGTGGCGAAAATACCATTTTCCCTGCATTAATAAAAAAGTAAATTGAAAAAATTGTGGAAATGTTTAAAATCTAATCTTCGTGGATAATTTTGAGTTCCACAAGTTCAATTTTTGTGTTGGATACTTCCAGAATTGTGAAGATATAATCATCAATCTCAACGGTTTCGCCTTTATCTGGAATTTCTTCGGTGTGGTTCACAATTAAGCCGCCGAGGGTTTCGTAGTTTTCACTTTCTTTTAAATTGAGTTTGTAGTTTTCATTGATGTAATCTACTTCCAATCGGGCTGAAAATTTAAAATGGCCCTCACCAAGTTCTTCTTCAGTAAGCGCAATGCTGTCATGTTCGTCTTCAATTTCGCCAAAAAGCTCTTCAATAATATCCTCAACGGTAATAATGCCGCTAGTCCCACCATATTCGTCAATTACCACTGCAAGGCTTTTTCTTTTTTTGCTGAGAATTCCTAACACATCTTTAACGAGCATGGTTTCGGGCACAAAAACCACTGGCATCAATACTTTTTTGAGGTTTGCAGGTTTTTTGAAAAGCTCGAAGGAATGTATGTAGCCTAAAATATCGTCTATATTTTCATTGTAAACTAATATTTTTGAAAGACCCGTTTCGGTGAAAATCTTGGCGAGCTCTTTTGGTGATGTATCAATATCTACTGCTACAACCTCTGTACGGGGAATCATGGCCTCGCGTGATTTTACTTCGGAAAAATCCAACGCGTTTTGGAATATCTGTATCTCCGAATCCATTTCTTCTTTGGTTTCGGCGATTTCCATTTGTTCGGAAATATAATTGCCAAGTTCCAGTTTACTGAAAGTTAATTGCACGGTATCGCCTTCTGATTTAAAAATCAGTTTAAGTACTAAATCTGAAATCCAAATAATAAATTCAGAAATTAAAGAAAAAAGCAAATAGAAGAAGTATGCTGGTACTGCAAAGACTTTAACCAAGCTGTTGGCGTAGATTTGAAAGAATACCTTTGGCAGAAATTCTGCAGTCATTAAAATTATTAAAGTGGAAATAATAGTTTGCACTAGCAAACCGCTGAAACCTGCCAGCGGAATATATTCCATCAAAAGATCGCCCATGAAAAAGCCGTAAATAACAAGCGCAATATTATTGCCCACGAGCATTGTGGCAATGAATTTTGAAGGGCGCTTGGTTATTTTTTTAAGAACCCCAGACAAGAAGTTGTTTTGTTTCTTTTCAATCTCAATGTGGATTTTATTGGAAGAAACATAAGCAATCTCCATCCCCGAGAAAAATGCGGAGAGGATGAGCATTGTCAATATAATTATGATGCTGTAATCCATTTATAAGTTCAAAGTTCAAAGTTCAAAGTTCAAAGTTTGGTTTTTAACAACCTGAAACTTGGAACCTGAAACCTTCAACTATTTATTCCGTTCTTCCATTTTTTTTCTGAAATTTCTTTTAAAGAAAAACATAAAGATAGCAACTACCACAAAAAAGATAAAAAGATAGGCTCGGTTTCGTTCTGTGTTCCAGTTGTTTACTGCTTCGTAAGCAAAAAATATTGCAATAATCAGGTATGCATATTCAAAAAAACGGTATATTTTATTTAACATCTTCGGTTTTTGTTTTGTCAACTAATTGAACTCCCTGGTTTTTTCTGGATAGAAAGGTAGTGAAATCTTCACTACTGTCAAATCCCACGGCGCCATCGTTATAGGAGCCGTCCTTGAACTTTATCTGATAGGGTTGGTCTGTGAAAACCCATTTGTTTTTTTGATCCCAGTATAGTTGGTTGGCTTTTAAAACCACACTATCTGCTGTGATTACAACTACGTTCTTTCGCAAATCTACCAAGCTACTTTTGTCAAACTGGATTGCGTAATCGGCGGTCACAGTGTTTTTTTTTCCGCCTTTGTCCCAAAAGTGTACTTCGATTCCATTTGGGAATTCTTTATATGGAAATTCCAAGTTTGAATAATCCAACAATTTTTCGGCTAATAGATTGGTTACCAGTTTTCCCGAATCAGTATACTTAAAGTTGATGTCTTTTCCTTCGGCAATGGGAGCACCATCAGAAAGACTTAGTCTTTTTACGTTTTGGTAGTTGCTTTCACATGCAAAAAGCGTGATGGCCAATACCAGGGCCATCACGCTTTTAAACATATTTAGAGTGGTGTACATTCTTATAAGTTAGGAACTCTTACGCTTCCGCCAACCCAACATTTAAAGGTAACAGTTTTGCCGGCCATTCCTTCAGTAAAGATATCGCTTGCCTGTGGAGCGCGTTGTCTGTAGCTGCTTGCAGCTGCTCTTGCATTTCCAGCAATTGTTCCATCCACACGTGCTGCTTTATCCATCATATCTGCGGCTAACCAGTACATTGCTCTTTTTTCAAAAACTGTTGTTCCACAGTTGTTTGCGCTATCTGCGTACATTGAGCCAATTTTATAATAGGCAATTCCAGCAGAAGGCTTTGCTTCTAACATTTTATTATAGTAGTTTCTTGCGGTGCCAAAACTTCCTTTTTTGCGGTAGTTTTCAGCAATACTGTAATAGATTCTGGATTTTTTAGAATTATCTTTTTCAAGGTCTGCAGCTTGGTTGAAATAATCCAAAGCTTTAGATGCTTTGCCTTCAGCTTCAGCTTGTTTCCCCAAAAGATAGGCAGAAGTTGAACTTGGCTCCAACTCGTGAAGACGCACTGCCAATTTGTTTGATAGTGGGCTTTCACAGTCTTTGGCATCCAATCTGTTACTTGCGCCTTTCAGCCATTCAATATCATCTTTTTTCTGCTCGTAGTCTTTTTCATAAAGTGGAATAAGGTTTGGGCAATCTGCCAACTGACCCAGTTTTCCGTTTACGCTTTCTTCAACGGTGGCATAAACCCCTAAGTTGTTTTCATAAACATCTTTTGCGCGTTGTTCTTTATCGGTAAGAGCTGTACCTGCTTCGTCTTTATCCATTAAAGGAGTAAGTTTTGAGGCAAGACTGTTTTTTTCGGTGTCTATTTTGTTTATAACAACATCATATAGATCAAAGATTTCCTGAATGTCTTTTTGGCCATCGTTAAAAAGATCTACAGCCAATGAGAAATAGGCATAAAGGCTCTTCCCACTGGTAAAGTTTTCCGGATCTTTTTTGAAAGCTTCATCATAAGCTTTGAACTGATCAGCTTTTGAACCAATATTGTTGTCGAATTTTATTTGGGCAATGCTTGAAAGCACTTCACCTTCCTTAGTTTGCTCCGGAAAGTTTTGGAGTCTTAATTGATACACTTCAATAAGATCGTTTATTTTACTTTTATCACCTTTCTCTTCAACAAAGTATTCAAACATTTTTACTGCATATTGATATGTAGCAAGGCTTGCCTTAGGACATTCTTTAATTACTTTGTCATAATGTGGTAAGGCTGCTTCATAATTTTTAGACTTAGCAGGTTCAATAAAATAGGAAAGTGTTATCGCACAATCATCCGGTGCCTGCGCAAAAGATTTTGCAGAAACAGAAAGCAGCGCAATTGTAAATAATAAAATGAATTTTGTTTTCATGGTATTGCTATTAGTGGTATTAATCTTAATCATATAATCTTTTTTCGAACCAGCGGTCGTTTAATGAAAAACTTAAATATGTGTTGAAAAAGTTTTCTTTTATCAAACCGAAGTCTGTTGTTCCGCGAGTTCCCAATTCAAATCCTAAATTCATATTGGAGAATAATCGTCCTATGGGCAACCCAACTCCAAAAGATATGCCAAACTCATTTATATCGTGCCCATCTACAACTAATCCAGTCTGTTCAAATCTGGCTCCCGCTCTGTAAACCACTCTCTTGTAGTATTCTCCAAAAGAATTGTAATTGGGAATATAGAAACCTCCCACCTTAAATTTAGAAGCGTTTTTATAGTTTACATTTTCACTGGAAAAAGAACGATTTGTAAAATTACTTGTTTTTTGGTTTACATATTCCAATCCAACACCCCAATACTTTGGTTTGCTCAATCCTACCCCAAATGTAAGTTGTGAAGGAAAGTTGAATTCTGTGTCTGGCACAGGGATCTCTCTTTCATCAATCTCATATATACCAGCGGGAAGTATAGATACACTTCCTGTTCTTCTGAGGTTTTCTGAGCTAATATTCGTTCCAGGTGTAAAAGTAAAGGATCCGGAAAGTTCTATGTCTTCGGTGACCATCCTTTTATATAAAGCTCCAATATTAAAAGTAAACCCTGAAAGATTTGACCTATTAACAACTCGGGTTCCGTATTGAAGTTCTGATTTTTGTGTAACAGCTGTGTTTTCAATTTTCCCGAAATTATAATTGGCATCCATGCCAAGACTAAGTTCAGGTGTAACTTGATATCCTAGAGAAAGGAATACTTTGTTTAAGCCGCCGTTTCCGGTATACTGTGTAATGCCGTCCGGAACTTCGGAATAAAAATCATAACCAACGGATGTATAGGGAAGTAACCCGAAACCAATTCCGAATTTACCCATAGGAATACCCATTGCTAAGTAATCTAGTGAAGAAGTGGAAGTGTTTTGACTTTCAGTTTCATTCTTTTGTTTTAGAGATCGATGGCTTCCCCCTACGGAAAAATTAATCAATCTCAATCCTGCGTAACCAGCAGGATTCTGAAGATTTAAATGGATGCTGTCTGAGAAAACACCTAAGCCTCCCATAGATCTGCTTTCTGCTGTACCGCGGAATTTTAGAGACCCAATACCATAAAAAGAATAAGGTGAAGTGGTTCCTTCCTGTGCAAGGGCGATACTGGTTATAAGTAAAAATAGACCAATTACTGTTTTTCTAAACATCAATGTTCGTTATATTCTAAAATATGGTTCAATCCCTCCAATAAAAAATTTGAGTTGGCAAAGATGTCATTTTTTATGCTATCTCGCAAAAAATGTGCGTCCCCTCCTGTTAAAATAACTGTTAAATTGTCGTAATTTTTTCTATACATACTTATATAGCCATCTATTTCGTACAAAACACCGTTTACAACTCCTGAATGCATGGATGTTGCAGTAGTGTTTCCAACAAATAAATTTGGATTGGTTGCTTCAAGTAACGGTAATTTTTCCGTAAACGTATGTAACGCCTTATAACGAAGGGAAATACCTGGTGAAATAGCACCACCCATATATTCGTTTTTCGAATTTAAAAAATCATACGTAATGCAGGTTCCCGCATCAATCACTAAAACATTTTTACCTGCATATTCCTTGGCAGCAGCACTCACTAAGGCAATACGGTCTATGCCTAAAGTTTGCGGTGTCTCGTATTTATTAGTGAATGGAACTTTAGTTTGGTGATTCAAAATCAAAGCATCAAATTGATGCTGTAGTTTTAATAATTGATGTTCTGAAAGATTTGCAACCGATGAAACGATACATTTCTGAATAATTGGAAAAGCTTCTGAAATTTCGTTAAGTGTGCGCAAAAAATCATTTTTAATGCACGTTTTTTTAAACTTGAGCTTCCCAGAATTGAACACTCCAAGCTTTATCAGTGTGTTCCCTACGTCTATTGCGAGATTCATTTTTTTTGTTGAGGGGATAAAAATACAACTTGAAGCACAAGTAATTGTTAATACCTTATTAAATTGGGGAGCGATTATCTTTTTTATTTTTTTGATTTATTTTTTGAGAAAAAGAAAATAGCTTTATATTTGCCGACTCAATAATGGTGCCTTAGCTCAGTTGGTAGAGCAAAGGACTGAAAATCCTTGTG
>JAGQYY010000072.1 GCA_020435825.1 Aequorivita sp. | reverse complement strand
CTTTCCAAAGATTTTGACATCTTTATTAGCACTACCAATTTCGACAATATGCCAGTAAGTGTCATGGAAGCCATGGCTCTGGGTCTGCCGGTAATCTCAACCAATGTAGGGGGAATGCCTTTTTTGATTGAAAATAGCATTGATGGTATTTTGCTGCCTGCAAACTCCCCGGAATCTTTTGTGCAAGCCATTGAAGAATTGTGTGCCGACCCTTTAAAAGTTCAAAATATCACAAAAAATGCCCGGGCAAAAATGGAAAACCTTGATTGGGAAAAAGTAAAACATAGTTGGATCGCGCTCTTGGACAATTGAAATTTAGTTAAATTTACAATCCCAAAATTAACCTATGGCATCTAAAAACAACATCCATTTCGATATTTCCGAGCGGAAGATCCTGCTCAGAATCTTGGATATTGTTTGTGTGCTTGCTTTGCTCTATGCAGTGAGCATCGTTTTTAATTTCGATTATTTTAAAATAAATTCTGAACATTGGGTGTGGTCCATCGTTCTTGCTGCATATCTTACCGTATTTGCAACAATTTTTGAACTTTATAATCTTCAAAAAGCAAGTAAGTTTGATGTGGTAGTAAAAAACGTAGTGATTACCTCTTCAGTAACAGTTTTGTTCTATTTGTTGACGCCTTTTTACACTCCTATGCTGCCTTCCAACCGATTGCAGATTGTCTATTTCTTTTTGGCAATTAACGTGGCAATGCTGGCTTGGCGCTACGCTTATATTGTTCTTGTTTCAGCGCCGCGTTTTTATAAACGCGTACTCCTGATCGCCCACGCCGGTGATGTGGAAGCCATAGTGGCCTCTCTCCAAAAATCCGACCCTAATTATCGCGTTATCGGTTATTTCAATACTGGACCAAATGACGGAACTATCATTAATGCCCTTGAAATTGACTCTATTACAATTGCCGATATTTTTTTACTTACGCAAGAAATGACGATTTCTGAAATTGTCGTGGGCACGCCACTTTCTGAAGGTATGACTGTAGAACTCAACAATCAACTTATAAAACTGCTGGAGAACGGAATCCCTATACGCGAATATACCCAGGTTTATGAGGAACTTACGCATAGAATTCCCGTGCAATATGTAGAGAAAGATTTTTATCGCTATTTTCCGTTTAGCCGTAGTAACCAAAACAAACTCTATCTTTTTTTTAATAGAATTTTGGATATTTTTTTTTCAGTGTTGGGACTTGCATTTGGATTGATGCTATTGCCAATTTTATTAATAGGAAATTTATTAGGAAATAGGGGACCCTTATTTTACAGCCAGACACGGGTAGGAAAAAACGGGGAATACTTCAAGATCTACAAACTGCGAAGTATGGTGATAAATGCTGAAAAAAACGGGGCTCAGTTCGCCGAAACCAAAGATACACGCGTTACCAAATTTGGACGTTTCTTAAGAAAATCCCGCTTTGACGAAATCCCCCAATTCATAAATGTAATAAAAGGTGAAATGAGTGTCATTGGCCCACGCCCCGAACGTCCTGAATTTGTTGCGGATTTAAAAGAGAAAATCCCTTTTTACGAAGTACGCCATCTGGTAAAACCAGGCGTAACAGGCTGGGCACAGGTAAACGCAAAATACGGTTCCAGCGAAGAGGATTCCCTAGAAAAACTACAATATGACCTCTATTACATAAAGCACCGAAGTCTTTTTTTGGATATAACGATCATTATCAAAACACTGAGTACTATTGTGTTTTTTAGGGGACAGTAGCTATTGGTTTTCGGTTATAAATTTTTGACTCTTGGCTCTTTTTTACTTAAGCATAGTCCTTAGCAAAGTCATAGATAGTTTATTTAATTGTAAGAAAATACCCTTATTTTCCAACAAAATTCACACAACCTAAAATAGATGTAAAAACGCCATTTTTTAACATAAATATTAATTCGTAAATTTTATTATGCGATGTTTCTTAGTAAGGAACTTAATTTTGATAATAGACAACTTAAAACTGACAACCAACTTATCAATCTTTTTCAACAACGCTATTTCAAAAAGACATTCTTCGCTATTTTTACAGCAAATAACCTGAAACCATACCTATGAAATTCTTTATCGATACAGCAAACCTTGACCAAATCCGTGAAGCCCAAGACTTGGGAGTGCTTGATGGCGTTACGACCAATCCATCTTTGATGGCAAAGGAAGGCATCACTGGACGCAACAATATTTTGAAACATTATGTTGCTATATGCAATATAGTAGATGGCGATGTTTCCGCAGAGGTAATTGCAACCGATTTTAAGGGAATGGTAAAGGAGGGCGAGGAGCTTGCAGAACTTCACGACCAAATTGTAGTGAAGGTGCCAATGATAAAAGAAGGTGTAAAAGCAATTAAATATTTCTCAGATCACGGCATCCGTACAAACTGTACCCTGGTTTTTTCAGCCGGACAAGCGTTATTGGCAGCTAAAGCTGGCGCAACCTATGTTTCGCCATTTATAGGAAGATTGGATGATATTTCAACCGATGGGCTTGAACTCATTGCTGATATTCGTTTGATCTATGACAACTATGGTTTCGAAACAAAAATCCTTGCAGCCTCCGTTCGCCACACGATGCACGTTATAAACTGCGCAAAAATTGGAGCTGATGTTATGACCGGACCGCTTTCTTCTATTGAAGGTTTGTTGAAGCATCCTTTAACTGACAGCGGTTTGAAACAATTTTTGGAAGATTACAAAAAAGGAAATTAACTGGGCTTACTCTTAGTTTATCCTTCGCCAGATAGTAGGGTTCGGCCATCGAAAATCGGTCACCGAATGAAATGTTATCTATTCAAAAAACCAAGCAATAGTTCCTCAAAGTTGGTGTTGAACATATTGGTCTTTCCTTCTAGGATAATTCCATTTTTATCAACAATAAGAACCTTGTTCATAGCATTTAATACAAGTTTCTTTTCCGCATCATCCAAATTTTCAAGCTGAAATTCAGTTAAGGGATTGTAATTTGATTTCCTTACAGTTTCACGCCATTTTTTATAATGGGTATCAGTATTTATGGCTAAAAAATCATATTCTGGATATTTTGATTTTAGTTCTGCTGCACGATTATGAATATTTTTATATAAAGTTGCAGACTGACTAGTCCAAAAATACACCACAGTTGGTGCTTTAATAATGCTCTGCAGGTCTTTTACAACATTGTCCGTACTTACCACTGCCACATTTGGAATTGTGTTGCCTTTAGTAAGTTTTACCGAAGCATCAAACACTTTACGTACTTCTAGAAGATTCTTTTCATCTGTGTTCATTTTTGAATAAGTCTCAAAAAATTTGGCCTCCTCCTCAGCATCTTTGGCATTCAGTAAATACCACATGGCATTATAGCGCAACAAGCTGTTTTTGAGAGAGTCTGATGTAACAATGCTATCGATCAATTCAATTTTTCGGTGGTTATATTCAAAAGAGTTGCGATCAATCGGTTTTTTATCGGCATATTCTGAACACACCATATTCTCAAAATACCGATTCATAAAACGGTAATATGGGTAGTAAAATTTAAGTTCGTCCTGCTTAAAATCTATCTTCTTTCTATAATCAAAAAAATCTTTGGAGAACTTTTCAGGATACTTCCTGTTTGCTGCACCGTACATTTCTTTTTTTGAATAATAATCGTAATTTATATTAGCTAGCGCAACCCTTTTAAATCCTTCATCAACTTCGTTTTCTTCGATACATTCTTCATATTTATTTAATTTTATTGCTTTTAAGGAATCAATTTTTTGATCAAAATCTTTTGATGAAAGCGCATACCATTTCTGCAAATTCTGGTTTTCAGTTTCGTTCATTAAATAGAGCTCCATTAACAAATTGTTCTGCGCGCCACCTCTACCTGAATAGGCTAGGGATTCGTCAAAATCAATAGTATTTAAGTGCATAAGCAAACTATCGCCAGGTTCAATAAAGAAAACTTGGGATTCTCCATGTTTGAGAAAATATAAACCTTTTTTTATTTTTTCGGTTTTGTAATGAAAAAAGTTGTTGCCATCCAGTTTTACCGTATCCAATATCTCGGTGCCTTTGGAAAAAATAATGTAGTTGACAGTTGGGTTTACTATTTGCCCACCTATATACGTTGTTTGCACAGTATTTTCCTTCTTGTCTTTACAAGAAAACAGCGTGGTAATAAATATAAGAAAGAGTATTTTTTTAAACAATCGCACTAAGATTAAAATTAACAGACAAATGTAACCGAGCTTAATGCTGCATTATGTTAAATGATGGTTAAAAGGATTTTTAAAACGTTAATGTTTTCGGCATATCGCTTAAATGGCTACTTTTGCGCAAAATTTAAAAATTTATGCTTTCAGTTTCAAATCTTTCGGTCCAGTTTGGTAAACGCGTTTTGTTCGATGAGGTGAGCACACAATTCCAAACAGGTAATATATATGGTATCATTGGGGCCAACGGTGCGGGAAAATCTACTTTTTTGAAAATTATTTCGGGAAAACAGGAGCCTACCTCAGGTCATGTGCATTTGGAAAAAGGAAAACGGATGTCTGTCCTTGAGCAGAACCACAACGCTTATGATGATTTTAATGTCCTTGAAACTGTTGTTAGGGGGAATAAAGAATTGTTTGCCATAAAAACCCAAATTGACAAACTATACGAAGATTATACAGATGCTAATGCCGAAAAAATTGGCGAACTTCAAGTTGCGTTTGAGGAAATGAACGGTTGGAATGCAGATAGTGATGCTGCAGCAATGCTTTCAAACCTTGGTATTGACGAAAGCCTTCATTATACTTTGATGAAAGATTTGGACGGAAAACAAAAAGTACGTGTGCTGCTTGCCCAAGCACTTTTTGGAAATCCGGATGTATTGATTATGGATGAGCCTACCAACGATTTGGATTATGAAACCATAAGTTGGCTGGAAAACTTTTTGGCTAATTATGAAAATTGCGTAATTGTTGTTTCCCACGACCGTCACTTTTTAGATGCGGTTTGCACGCATATTAGCGATATTGACTTCGGAAAAATAAACCATTACAGTGGCAACTATACTTTTTGGTATGAAAGTAGCCAATTAGCAGCTAGACAACGTGCACAACAAAATAAAAAGGCTGAAGAAAAGCGAAAAGAACTTCAAGAGTTTATTATGCGCTTTAGTGCCAACGTTGCAAAAAGCAAGCAGGCAACTTCACGTAAAAAAATGCTTGAAAAACTGAACGTTGAAGAGATACAGCCATCCAGCCGTCGCTATCCAGCAATTATTTTTGAACGCGAACGCGAAGCTGGGGACCAGATTTTGAATGTTGAAAACCTCTCTGCATCTATTGACGGCGAAACACTTTTTAAGAATGTTGACATCAACTTAGCAAAAGGCGATAAAGTGGTAATATACTCACGGGACTCCCGTGCTGCCACAGCTTTTTATGAAATATTGAACGGCCACACAAAACCGGATAGTGGCTCCTTTCAATGGGGAATTACTACAAACCAAAGTTATTTGCCACTTGACAATGAAGAATTCTTCAAAAATAATTTATCGTTGGTAGATTGGTTGCGTCAATACGCTAAGACTGAAGAAGAGCGCGAGGAAGTTTTCCTTCGTGGTTTCCTTGGAAAAATGCTTTTCAGTGGGGAAGAAGCTTTAAAAAAGAGCAATGTACTTTCAGGTGGCGAAAAAGTACGTTGTATGTTGAGCCGAATGATGATGCTCCGTGCAAACGTTCTGATGTTGGACGAACCTACAAACCACTTGGATTTGGAATCAATTACGGCTTTCAACAATTCACTTAAAAACTTTAAAGGAACTGTATTGTTGACAACCCATGACCACGAATTTGCACAAACAGTAGGGACACGGGTAATCGAACTAACTCCAAATGGAACGATAGACCGTTACATGACTTTTGATGAATATATGGGTGATAAGAAATTGAAGGAACTACGGGATAAAATGTATGCAGTTTAAGGATAAAAAAATAGGCGACTAAACTTATTGGTCGCCTATTTATTTTAAAAATTCATCAACTGTAGCTTGTGATTCTTCTATTTCGCCCTTTCGAATAAAAACCTTGGCCTGGTTTGCAATGCTTATTGTGAAACCTTTACGTAAACTACTGTTGTGATCGTTTCTTTCAATTGGGTTTATTCCAATTTCATACAATCTTGCTGCCAAGCCTTTTGCAATTAAGGTGTGCCTGTATAACATACATTTATTCTTCTTCTATTTCTTTTAAAAAAGCATCTACAATTGGCTGTGCAACGGGAAGTTCATCTTTTCTAACATATACCCGAACTTGATCGTCAAACTTGCTTCCGGAGCCAAACATTACTCCGCTTTGTTCATCATCGCGAAGTATTGGGGTAATATTTACTTCTTCCAATCTTCCTACTAATCCTGTTGCTATTATATCGGAGCCGGTATATATGCGAACTGTTTCTTCTTTGTTTTCTGACATTTTTAAAATTATTAGATTAATAAGTTATATTTTTTATTGACTGCTAAATTCAAGCATTATAATATTTGCTGTTCCATATTGCCCCATTGAAATTTTTTCCTTTTGAAAATCCATAAAAAAGAACCATCCCTGCTACAGCCTTAAAAATAAAAATACCCAAAAATAGATATTCCGCAATTCCAGGGTTTTTTGAAAACCAATGCATTGGAGCTATTGCCGTAAGCAAGATACTTAAAAGGAAAACGGTGAACACCAAATTATCAAAGCTTTTATAGGGCCACATCTGTAGTTTGCGGAAAGGGTGCAAATCATTGCCCCATTTATGGATTAAGTAAAAATAATCATTGCCCATAGGCGCAAACAGCAATGGGTCGTCGGCATTTTCAAGTTTTAAAAGTTTTGCGGGTGCGATAATTTTGAAATTTTTCAGAGTAATGTTGTGCTTGTTTTCAAGGCTCCTGATTTCTGAAATAGCTTCTTCTGGGAAATCCCCTTTAAAATAATGCGAATCCAAAAACCGCAAGCGGTACGTTATGCAGAGGTTCTTAATATCTTCAATTTGGAAAATGTGCTTAGTCTCAAGCAAATCAAAATTGAAATGGTTTTCAATCTCGTTTGATTTTTCGGTTAAACTTAAAATAATTTCATCACGTCTTTTTTCGTTTTCTGAAAAAATACGTTGCACTTCATCCATAATGTTCTGTTCTGCAACCCGTTTAGAACGAAATTTAAGCAGCTGAATTTCTAAATTGGTTTTGGAAAACATAGGAAATAATTTTTTTGATATTAAATTTACACAGTACATTTCATCAAAACAACTATTTAACACAGTTTCAAGAAAAATTTCTAATAAAGCCAAGGCTTTTCCGTTTGAAGCATAATTGGCTTTGTATTTGCTATATTTACAATCTTTAAAAATTAATTTTATGCAATTCAAAAATACATTTCTGCTTTTTTTTATGGTTTGTTTGGTAACTACCGTTTCTGCACAAAAGTACCTTTCAACAAATAGTGCCGAAGTTTCCAAAACTTTGGGGGAGAGTACTTTTACTTCAAGTAAAACTTTTTACGAAAATATTGAAGAGGCTCCAGATTTTACCATTTTGGCCAAAATATTAAAAAATGATCGCTCGCGTCAAAATCTTGAAAATCAGGAAATGATAACATTCTTTGCTATTTCGGATGAGGCTTTTTTAAATCTATCTAAAAAAAGCCGAGATTCCATTTTGGGAAACCCCAAAATTATCAATTCAGTTGTAAAATATTTGGCCGTTCCTGGCAGAGTAGATAGTAATACCTTAAAAAGTGAAATAGCCAAAAAAGGCGGGACCATTTACTTAAAAACCCTTGAAGGTAAAAACTTAGGTGTTCGTGAAACAAATGGAGAGTTGCAATTGGTTGATCCTGAAAATAGAAGGGCAACCATTATTGCACAGGATTTTTACCATAAAAATGGTTTTTTCCATATTATAGACGGATTGATTTTTCCGTCTTCTAATTAATCATAGGGCTATAAGTTTTATCGAAGAGCAGCCCCAAAATCTGTTTCAAATTTTTGTTGGAGCTTGTTCATTATTTTATCAATCTGTTTATCGGTAAGCGTTTTTTCTTCATCTTGAATGGTAAAACTAAGTGCATAGCTTTTCTTTCCCTCAGGAAGGTTTTTGCCTTTATAAACATCAAAAAGGGTAACAGCTTTTAGGAATTTTTTTTCAGTACTGAAAGCTGCATTTTGCAGATCGCCAAAGCGTACTGAGCTATCAAGCAATAAAGCAAAATCGCGCTGTGCTGCTTGGAATTTTGCGATTGGTCTTAACTTGAAATTTTTAGTCGAAATTTGTTTCAGCACTGCATCCCAGTTGAAATCTGCATAAAACACTTCTGCGTCAACATCAAGTTCTTTGTTGATTTTCTTACTTACAATTCCGAATTCAACAACTATCTCTTTATTTCTACGGAAGGCAATTCCTTCAGAAAAAATATCGCTTTCAACGGGTTCTTCAGAATAATTTCGTAAACCCAAACGCTCCATTACAGCAGAAACGGTTCCTTTTCCAAAGAAGAAATTACTTTTTGTATCTGGCGTTGCCCAATTTCCTTCACTTTTTAAACCGGTGATGAAAAGGGAAAGGTGTTTTGTTTCTGTACGGCTACCCGGAAAGTTATGATATGTTTTTCCGAATTCAAACAATTTTAAATCACTGTTTTTTCTGTTGCTGTTATATTCAATTGCCTCCAAACCGGAAAAAAGCATGGATTGGCGCATTACAGAGAGATCTTGGCTCAACGGATTGAGCATCGAAACATTGTAGTTTTCCTTTAAGGCTTCACTCAATGCTACATGTTTTGGCGAGGTGAGCGAGTTGTTCAACATTTCGTTAAAACCAAGTCCGGTTAATTGTAACGCAATTTTGTTTTGAACATTATAATCTTCACCGGGCAAAACCGTAGAAATGGAAGCATTCAGTTTTTGGGTAAACTTCACGTTGTTATAGCCATAAACGCGGAGTATTTCCTCAATAACATCAACATCGCGGGTAACGTCGTTTCGGTAGGCAGGAATGGTCATTCCGATGCCTGTTTCGGTTACGTTATTCACTTTCATTTCAAGGGAAGTAAGGATATCTTTAATAGTTTCCTTCGGAATTTCTTCGCCTATAAGTTTATTTGCCTTTTCAAAATTCAGAAACACTTGGTGGTCTTCAATTTTCTTTGGATAAATATCAACCACATCACTGGTTATCTGGCCTCCTGCAACTTTAATAATCAAAATTGCGGCATAGCAAAGCGCATAATCTGTAATATTTGGATCTATTCCTCTCTCAAAACGGAAAGAGGCATCTGTGCTTAAACTATGGCGTTTTGCCGTTTTACGAATACTTACAGGATTGAAATAAGCACTTTCCAAGAATATACTTGTTGTGCTTTCTGTAACCCCGCTGTTAATTCCTCCAAAAACTCCAGCAATGCACATAGGCTTATCAACATCACAAATCATTAAGTCCTCTTCGTGCAATTCACGCTCAATACCGTCTAGGGTTGTGAATTTTGTTCCCGTAGGTAGTGTTTTTACATTTACAGTATTCCCAGTGATTTTTGAAGCGTCAAAGGCATGCAGCGGCTGACCCAGTTCGTGTAGCACATAGTTGGTAACGTCTACAATATTATTTATTGGGGTAAGTCCAATGGATTTTAATCTATTTTGAAGCCAAGTAGGGGAGGTCCCAACTTTTAAATTACTCAACGTAATACCACAATAGCGAGGCGCCAAAGTGTTGTCTTTTACGTTTACGTCAATTTTTAAGGTGCGGTTGTCTATTCTAAAACTGCTAGTTGATGGTGTGTTAATTTTTGTTGAAATTCCTTTGTGAAGCAAGCCAGCCTTTAAGTCGCGGGCAACGCCCCAATGGCTCATCGCATCGGCACGGTTTGGGGTAAGCCCTATTTCAAAGATCTTATCGTTTTCAACCTCCAAAACTTTGGCCAAGGGGGTTCCGGGCTTTAGTTTGGAATCGAGAACCAGGATTCCATCGTGGGATTTTCCGAGGCCGAGTTCATCTTCGGCACAGATCATTCCTTCGCTAACTTCGCCACGGATTTTACCTTTGTTTATTTGCCACGGTTTCCCTTCAGTATCATAAAGTGTAGTGCCCACAGTTGCTACGGGCACTTTTTGGCCCACGGCTACATTGGGTGCGCCACAAACTATTTGAAGAGGTTCTCCAGTGCCAATATCAACTTTTGTCACTTTCAATCTATCTGCATTGGCATGTTGGGTGCATTCTAACACGTGGCCAACAACAACGCCTTTCAAGCCTCCTTTTACCGAAGAGAAATCTTCAATACCTTCTACTTCAAGACCTAGGTCTGTCAATAATTCGCCAGTTTTTTCGGCGTCCCACGGTAGGTTTATAAATTGTTTTAGCCAGTTGTATGAAATTGTCATAAGTGTAAAAAATCTTAACAGAGGGCAAAGATAGTATTTAGTTGAAAGTTTAAAGTTGAAAGTTTAAAGTTTTAGTCTAAAGTTTAAAGCTAAAAGTTCAAAGTTTTAATTTTTGGGAGGTAAAATTTAATTTTAAAAAATATACAATCACCCCAACTGTTGCAATTGCAGTAACCAAAAATGTGACATTAGCTCCAAAATAAAACCATAGCAAGCCAGCCATTACACTTGCGATCATTGCGACGATACTTTGAAAGGCGGTATAAGTACCCACGGCGGTGGCGGTGTTTTCCTCTTTGGAAATATTGGTTATCCACGCTTTGGAAATACCTTCGGTAGCTGCGGCATAAATTCCGTAGCCGAAGAAAAGGGCAATGATGGCGTATAGGTTTGTAGCAAGGCCCATTCCGAAATAAACCAGACTGAAGATAATCAATCCGAAAACGAACATTTTTTTTAAACCTATTTTATCGGCAAAACTTCCCAATGGAAAAGCGGTAAGGGCATAAATTAAATTATAGAAAATATATATACCGATGACCCAAGTATCGTCCAGTCCCGCATCTTTCGCCTTTAGAAGAAGAAAAACATCACTGCTGTTGAAAAGGGCAAAAAGCAGAAGTCCAAGAACTACTTTTCGGTATTCTGCGGAACTTTGCTTCCAATATTTTATGAAGGAGAAGAAATTTACTTTCTTTTTTTGAGAAGTGGTTTCCATTTTTTTGTCTTTCAAAAGAAATGAAGCAACAACTGCTAAAACTCCTGGAATGAAGGCGATGTAAAATAAATTGATATAATCTTCGGGGTAGAAATAGAGGTACACCAAAGCAAGGGCAGGACCGAGGACGGCACCAAAGGTATCCATAGAACGG
>JAGQYY010000071.1 GCA_020435825.1 Aequorivita sp. | reverse complement strand
TACTGAATGGAATTCCTCTGAAATATGCCCTAAACACTCAGTATGCGTTCCATGCGCGTGAGGATTAAAAAACACATTGTTGAAATTTACCGAAGCGCCTTTGGAAACCTTGCCTGTCCAATCGCCCATTTTAACAGGTTCAATTGTTGGTTCATTTTGGTACCAGGCTAACGGATTTTCTTCCGAAGCCCGCAAAGGGATTGAAATATCCAGCGGTTTGGACAGATCGACTTTTATAGTCTGATTTTCTATTTTAATTATGGTTTCCATCAATCTAAATTTACTAAGAATAAATCTGCCGCAATGCCATCGCTCAAAAATTTTCCTTTTTTTGAAATTTTCAGGGTTTGGTTTTCAAGGATCAAAAGGTTGTTTTGCAAATGGATTTTCGCTTGTTTTAAAAGATATTCTGAAAAAAAATTCCCGAATTCATCTTTCACTTTTTCCAACGAAACACCTTTTTTGGTGCGCAAACCTGTCATTATATATTCGTTATATTTATCTTCTACAGAAAGGATTTCCATTTCCGACGGAAGCATTCCTGCTTCAATACTTTTGATGTATTTTGTGTTGTTGGCCACATTCCAACTCCGTGAATTTCCATCATAACTGTGCGCGGATGGCCCGATGCCCAAATAGGGTTTGCCTTCCCAATAGGCTGTATTGTTACGGGAATGGAACCCCGGTTTTCCAAAATTTGAAAATTCATAATTTTCCATACCTGTTTTTTCAGTTTCAGAAAGTAAAATTTCATAATGTTGTTTTGCAACTTCTTCATTTACTGGTGGAACAATTCCTTTTTCGATGAATTTTTTTAAAGCCGTTTTAGGCTCGACCGTTAATGCATAGCACGAAAGATGGGGAATTTCGAGATTTAAGGCAATTTCAAGATTTTCTTTCCAGCGTTCGTTTGTCATTCCCGGAACTCCATAAATCAAATCAATGCTGATGTTTTTGAAATAATTCTTCGCTTCTTTTATACATTCCACAGCTTCTGAGGCGTTGTGGGCGCGGTTCATCAGTTTTAAATCCTCTTCAAAAAAGGATTGGATGCCGATGCTCAAACGGTTTATTGGACTTTTGGATAGTTGGATTATTAGATTTTTGGACAAATCATCGGGGTTTGCTTCCAAGGTGATTTCGGGGGCTTCTGAAATTTTATAGTTTGCATAAATAGCTTCAAAAATCTGCTTCAATTCTTCCGAAGAAAGCAGGCTTGGCGTGCCTCCGCCAAAATAAATGGTTTCTACCTTGCCAATCAATTCATTTTTCCTAAGTACCAGTTCTTTACACAACGCATTTACCAATTCATTTTTTTTCTTCAAGGAAGTTGAAAAGTGAAAATCGCAATAATGGCACGCCTGTTTGCAAAAAGGGATGTGGATGTATATTCCGCTCATTTCAATTAACAATTAGCAATTAGCGGTCATTAATTTGGTTTTATGCGTGTAGATTTTAGAATTGAAAAAAAGTATTTTAGACAATTCATCGGCTTCTTCAAATAAGATTTGAAAATCTTTAACTATAATAAAATCTGAATCTTTTAATATTGATAACCAATATTTTGTTTCTAGACTTTCTTTGTAGGCGATTGATATTTTAGCCGAAAAATCAGCCTTGGAAATGGCTCCATTTGCCTCTGCCACATTTGCACCAATTGAAGTGCCAGACCTCAATAATTGTTTTGACAAAATGTATTCTCTTTTGTCATTCGTCAATAATTTATACGTATTGATAATTTTCAAAGCAAAAGCATACGATTTTTCAGACAATGGATTTTGTTTATTCATAAATCTAAATAATTGTTCATTGTTCATTGTTCATTGTTTATTAACCTTGTCTTCATTCTGTTTTACAAAAGCAGCCCAACCTGTGTAGCTTTTACCAACCGCAACTTTTCCAGAATTGTAATAGTGGCAAACCGCAGCAGCCAATCCATCGGTACTGTCCAAATTCTTCGGTAACTCTTTTAAGCTCAAAAGACTTTTGAGCATTTTTGCAACCTGTTCCTTACTCGCGTTTCCGTTTCCGGTAATGGCCATTTTAATCTTTTTCGGCGAATATTCAGTAATGGGAATTTGGCGCGAAAGGCCTGCCGCCATTGCCACACCCTGCGCCCTTCCAAGTTTGAGCATGGATTGCACGTTTTTTCCGAAGAACGGCGCTTCAATGGCAATTTCGTCTGGATTGTGTGTGTCTATAAGTTCTACAGTACGTTCAAAAATTAGCTTCAGTTTTAGGTAATGGTCGTCATATTTTTTTAGTTGAAGCTCGTTCAGTTGCATAAATTGCATCTGCTTTCCAACTACTTTTATGAGTCCGAAACCCATAATTGTGGTTCCGGGGTCAATTCCTAAAATGATTTTTTCTAATTTGTTTTCCATCCCAATTTGAGATTCCTGCCTTAACAGGAATTTGTATTTTAGCGCAATGATTGCCGTCCACCACAAAGCTAAACAATATCTACTTGCCACTGCAAAAGTTTTGGTACTTGCCGTAACGTTTGGGTATATTTTTTTCAAATTGAAAAATAACGACTCATTGGGCTTTATCGAATTTACGAGCGGTATTTTTTCCAAAGGAAGTATTGCAATATATTCATTATTGTTTTTTGGTTTTTTGGCAACAGCCAATTGGTATTTTGAAATCCTGAAATGGCAATCCCTGGTTTCCACTTTTGAACAAATAAGTTTTAAAACCGCACTAAAACAAAGCCTAGCTTCCCTTACGGTTTCTTTGGCAACACCTAACCGTATTGGCGAGTACGGTGCTAAAGCATTTTTTTTTGAAAACAGAAAACGAAAAAAAATACTATTACTGAATTTCTTTTCCGGTGCTGCACAAATGCTTGTCACAACGTTTTTTGGTGTTTTTGGGCTTCTTTATTTATTGCGGAATTTCAACATTCCCTATTCGGTCACGATGTTGTGCTACTTTGGAATTGGGGCTATTTTGCTTCTTGCAATCGGCTTTTATTTTAAAGAAAAAGAGCTGTTTTTAAAGGGTTTTTCAATAGCCAAAACAATTCAGTTTTTCCAAAGTATTCCTTTTCAAATAAAGTTTAAAGCAGTACTTTTTTCAGTATTTCGTTATGTAACATTTAGTGGAATGTTTTACGGGCTTTTACTATTTTTTGGAGGGAATATTAATTTTCCAGAAACCATCCCGTTGATTTTCGCAATGTATTTTTTGGTTTCCATTCTACCTACCCTTTTTATTTTTGATGTGGTGATCCGCGGCGGAGTCGCGGTTTGGCTGTTTTCTTTTGCTGGAGTTCCAGAATTAATTGTTTTAAGTACTGTGCTTGCCATGTGGCTTTTAAACTTTGTTATGCCATCACTCTTGGGAAGTTTTTTTGTGCTTACTTACCAACCCACCACAAAATGATCTGGGGCTTTGCAATACTTTTTACTTCGTATTTTATTTGTATGATGGCCTTTATTTTTGGCTTTAAAAAAACGAAGATTTTTCCTTCTGAAAGAATACACCCTAAAACCCGTTTTAGTATAATAATTCCTTTCAAAAATGAGGCGGAAAACCTTCCGGATCTTTTGAAAACAATTGCCGAATTGAATTACCCGTCTGAATTGTTTGAAATCATTTTTGTAAACGATGCTTCCATAGATACTTCCGAAGCATTCATTACTGCTGCAATCGAAAAAAGTACACTTTCAATAAAACTCATTCAAAACAAGCGAGTTTCCAATTCGCCTAAGAAAGACGCCATTCAAGAAGCCATCAAAAATTCAAACTTTGAATGGATTGTAACAACGGATGCAGATTGTGAGCTTCCACAGAATTGGCTGAAAACTCTTGACGGTTTCATTCAAAAAAACAATCCCGCGATGGTTTGCGGCCCAGTTATTTATAAGTCCAACGGGGATTTTATTGAAAATTTTCAGCAATTGGACGGTTTGAGCTTGCAAGCTGTAACCATTGGAAGTTTTGGGCTAAACAATCCGTTGCTTTGTAACGGTGCAAATTTAACTTATCAAAAAAATGCATTTATAAAAGTGAACGGTTTTTCGGGTAACGACCACATTGCCAGTGGCGATGATATTTTTCTTTTGGAAAAAATGAAGAAAGCGTTTCCAAAACAAGTTAATTTTTTAAAATCGAAAGATTCCATCGTTTCCACAAAACCACAGCAAACATGGAAAAACATTATAAACCAACGAATCCGCTGGGCTTCAAAAACTTCAAGACAGAAAAACACAGCATCCGTTCTTTTGGGGATCTTGGTTTTTTTAGAAAACTTTTCGGTTTTGATAATTCCGCTTTTTATGGTTTTCGACTTTGAAAACATACCCATTTACACTTCTTTGCTTTTCTTCAAAATAATCACGGATTATCTTGTCGTGAGGCAAACTGCGCTTTTTTTTGACGAAAAAATTGTGTTTTGGAAATTTCTCTGGCAGCCGTTTGTTTATACCTTTATAGTTTTGGCAGTAGTGTTCGGGAGCTTTGGCGGAAACTATTCCTGGAAAGGGCGAACCTACGAAAAACAATGATAAATTGATTTAATTTTTTACCTTAGCCATACTTTAAACACGCCCTTATGAAATCGTTTTTCCCCATTTTCGTTTTGTTTTTTTTACTTTCCGCAGGAACGCTGCATGCACAACAACAATATACCGTTGATGGCCAAACTTACACTTTGAACACCGAAGTTGAAGGCACATTGACTTTGCTCTGGAATACTGTTGACGGGGAATACCGCTACTTTTCAAAGAAAGGCAATGATATTGTTGAACTGAAAAACACAAAGCAAGGCGGTAATTATAAAGAGGAATATAAAGAAACGTTGCAACAACAAACCAGTGATGCTACTGTTTCAACTGAAAAGGTAAAATTGACATTGCCCAGTCTGCACAACTTTTTTGTGGAATACAACAAAAAGAAGGATCCCAATTTTAACGAAACCGAAAAATCCATTGATCTACAATTTCGGCTTGGTGCCTTTGTAGGTGTGAGCAACAGTGTTTATACAGAAAATCCCACAAACGAATTGCAGCCTATTGTTGGAGTAGATTTAGAATTGATTGATAATGTTAAGTTGCGAAGACATTCTATTGTGTTTCGGTTTAAACAAACATTTGAAAGCAGCGAATACAAATATTCTGCTTCGCAGCTGTCATTGAATTACCGTTTTAAATTTATAAAAACACCAAAATTTGATGCTTTTGTGAATTGTAAATTTGCTGCACTCACATTTTCCCAACGAGAGATCGAATATGTAATTGAGACCAATCCTCCTGTGCTAGTTACCGACAATAAATCAGGAAGCGATTTTAGCGCCCCAGTAACTTTTGGAATTGGTGCAGATTATAAAGTGGGCAACGGCTATATCACCTTTAACTATAATGACATTGTTGGTTTAAGTGTAGATAATAATGGTGAGTTTCCGGTCGATTTTACACTTGGTTATAAATTCAACCTGTAATCAATTTGTTTTAATTATAACTGGTAAGGTGAATTGTGTTTTCACAGGAATTCCACGTTTATAGGCTGGAGCTACTGGTTTTAATGAATCAATGCTTTGCAAAAGCCACATCTCCAAATCTGGAAATTCTTTTTGTAAAACCGTATCCATTTTTATTTCAAGAATCGAGAGTTGGCCGCTACTGCTTACTTCAAAATTCACTTTTACGGTGTCGTAAACATCACGTGTTGCAATCATCCCTTCATGGCTGATGGATTTATAAAGATGCGAGCTGATGGTGTTTATGAAGCATTCCTTCTGTTCCGGTTTTTCCAAGGTATTTTCACAGTTTGAAAAGGAAGGATAACGGTCAACGTCTTTCCAATCAATGGTTCTTATTTCTTCTTTGTAAATTTCTTCGGAAGAAACTTTTTCGGTCTCAAAAAACTGGCAGGAAGTTACCAGCAGTAGCATAAAAACCAAATGGAGGTGCTTTATCATTTCAGAAATAAATTCTACTTTGAAAAGTACAAATTTATTGAAACTTACGGGGTTGAAGGTTACTGTTATTTGAAAAATAAAAAAGCCGAAGAAAAACTTCGGCTTTAAAATTTATGTGGTTAAAAATTTATTTCACCTCAAAAACAATGGGTAAAGAGTAGAGCACACCCACTTTTTCACCTTTCTGCTCGCCGGGCTGCATTTGTGGCAATTTCCCTACTACTCTAACGGCTTCAGCTTCTAGTTCAGGCTTTTGTGCACGGGCACGTACATCAATCACATTCCCAGATTTGTCAATTTTAAACTGTACAGCGATCCTTTGTCTTCCTTCAAGCCCCAATTCCTTCCCGAGTTTGGTGTTGAAATTTTCGCCAACAAAGGCACTGATTCGTTGTCTGAAACACTGCTTTAAAGCTTCATTGTCTCCTTCACAACCTGGATAGGTTGGCACTTTTTCAATGGCTGCAAAAGGTACGGGAAGATCTCCCTCTCCTTCGGTTTCATTCAAATATTCCTGGACCGAAGTATAAACTTTGTCTCCGGGCTGTGCTTCTGTAGTAAGCAATTTTAGCGCTTTTTCCTCTTCAGCCGTCATCTCGCCTTTTTTCATAATGGCTTCTGCCAGCTCGTTAATTTTGTTCATTACTTCAGAGTCTGACTGTTGTACTATTTGGGTTTCCTCTGTTTTGGGCTCATTGCTGCACGCGGTGTAAATTAACATGATGCAAATTGCTGGCAAAAGCAGTAAATACTTTAATTGCGCTGCTTTTCTTGATTTTGATTTTTGTAACATACTGATTCGTTTTTTGATTAATGATTGATTGAAAAATGTATTGATGAATGAAATTTTTTCGGTTTGGAATACTTCAGAAAGTAGATTTTGATAGTATTGTTTTTTATCATTTTTGGCAGTAAGCTTTCCATCGGCAATAAACTCGTGCAGGGTTGCCATTCTGTTTTGAAATACATATATGAGTGGATTGAACCAAAAAATGATGCGGAATATTTCAAAAAAAAGTAAGTCCAACGTATGTTTCTGCTGAATATGTATTTTTTCGTGGGCAACAATACTGCTTCTCTTTTCTTCGGAAATGTTTTCTCCTAAATATATAGTGTTTAAAAAGGAGAAAGCCGTATCTGTCTTGGGCAGGATTTTCAGTTTTAATCCATCAAAATATGCTGTATTTCCTGAGAGGTAAAGTTTTGCGATTCTGAAAATTTTCCAAAAGAAAATTACCGAGCTAAATCCAATTCCCAAAAGCCAGAAATCCAACAAGCTTGGAAGCCAAAACGAAGTTGTATTTGGAATTGCTCCAGAAATAGTATCTCCTACAACAACCGCCGGTAACTGAACCATGTATTCCTGCGGAATGCTTTTTTGAATGAAGTCAATACTTATAAAGGGCAATGCCGTGCCCAAAATTGGCGTAAGCAATAAATAGATCCTGTTTAAATTGAAAAATGTTTCTTTTTTCAAAAAGGTTTCATATACCGCTAAAAAAAGTACTTGAAAAACGAGTATTTGTATGAGTGAATGTATCATTTTTCAGTCTTGTCAGAATTAATTTCATTCATAATGGCTTCCATTTCCTGAATGCTGATATCGTTTTTTTTCATAAAAAAGGAAACCATGCTCTTAAAGGAACCTTGAAAATAACCGTCCATAAGTTTATTTAAGGATTGGTTGCTATATTCCGTTTTCTTCACCTTTGGAAAATAAATATGGCCCCGCCCTTCTTTTCTATAATCTACAAAATCCTTGCTTTCAAGTATCCGAACAATTGTGGAAACTGTGTTGTAGGCAGGCTTTGGCTCGGGCAATTGTTCTATAATTGAGGCAACGTTTGCTTCTTCCAAATCCCAAAGGATTTGCATAATATCTTCTTCGGCTTTTGTTAATTGCTTCATTGCTTGGGTAATTTTATTTTTCAAATATAACTAAAAAAATAGTTTAAACTAAAACTTTAGTTTTAAAAATCATAAAAAAAACCTCACAGTTTATATTTCCTGTGAGGTTTTCAATTTTTTAGGAATGGATTTTACACCCAAACGGTTTTTTCTTCAATGGTACTTTTCCGTATTCCCTCGGGCAAATCGCCGTCGTATTTTCCCATATAGAAAAAACCTAAGCATTGCTCCCCTTCTTCCATTTGAATGAATTTGTCCATATACTTTACGATACCGGGAGAAGCCCAATAAGCGCCAATACGCATGTCGTGTGCCGTAAGCCACATGTTCTGTACTGCCATAGCCGTAGCTGCAATTTCTTCCCATTCCGGAATAATTTCCTTCGGGTCGCGTTGCATACAAATTGCTATTACACAGCCTGATTTTACGGGGTTGTCCATAAACTTATCATATGTAAATTCTGAAAAGTTTTCTGTAGTTTGTTTATAGGTCTCAGCCATAAATTTTCCAAGTCCAACTTGTGATGTTCCGTGAAAAACCTTAAAGCGCCAAGGTTCTGTGCGTTTGTGGGTCGGTGCCCAATTTGCGCTTTCAAGTATGGTTAAAACTTCTTCTTTGGTTATTGGTTGGTTATTATATTGTGCAGGAAAAACCGCCCGGCGGTTCTTTATGGTTTCTAAAATCATTTCTTTTAAATTGGAACGTGAAGATAGTAAAAGCCCCTTTGAAAAAAAATAATTTTAATTGAATGTGGGAACTTTAAAAATAATATTTTGCTGTGCCAAAACATTAACTACCATTTTTAGATCTCCAGTATTCGGCGGTTGTGATATTTCATCAGAGAGCAGCTTTTCAACATCCGTTTTCATCGCATCGCTATGGTATTCTAATAACAATTCATATTCGCCTAACTTAATTAAGCAATCCTTTTCTCCAAAGTCTATAGAAGTTTGTGGGTTTAATATAAGCTGGCTATTATTTTTAGGATAGCTTTCCTGCAGAACTTTGTAAAGCGCTTCTAATACTCTGTCTTCCGTCACAGAAGTCAAACAAATTCTGTGGGCACAATTTAAAATTACATCATAATTGCATTTAAGGTTGCAAACGCCCTTCTTGCCCCAAATGAGTTCGCTATTTTTTGCAAAACTCCCCCAACTTCCAGGGCCGGTTGGGCCATATATTCCAACAGTTGGAACGTTGAAAGCTCCTGCAACGTGGGTTATTCCCGCATCATTTCCAATATGAAATAGTGCTCCTGCCATTGCCTCTCCCACTTCTTCCATTCCACCGGTTATAAATTCAACTTGGGGCATTGGTTTCGAAAAATATTTTGCAATATCTGGATCTTCGGGACCCATAATAATTTTGCAACCAAGATTTGGGAAGATTTCCGCCAATTTTTCAATCAATGCAGCATACTTTTCCGTAGGCCAAATTTTTAACAAAAATCCAGCGCCATGATGAACTACAAAATATGGGCTTGAAGTGTTTTTTTTATTTTCAAAATAAGGGTAACGTTCCAAGTGATTGTCTATATCAATATGCAATTTTGAAATCGTGTCTATATAGTGCTGAATGGCGTGTTGCTTTACTTTTTTATGGGTTGGATATTTTAGCGCGTGCGGCAAATCGTAACCCCGGAAAGCAGGGTAATTGCCCAGTTCATAAATATTATCGTACTTGGATTCACTGTTGCGCGCGTCGGTCTCGCTCAACACTTTAACACCTTTTAAATGTTTGCCGAAAAAATCTACAAGCCTTGGAGCTACGGCAAAATGAAGCTCTTCAGAAACTTCGGCAAGCTTGTAAATTGCAGGTATTGCAAAGAAAATATCGCCCAGCCCCCCGTAGCTTTTATATACCAAGACTTTTTTCAGTTTTGGAATTTGGGTCTTTTCTGAATTGTTCAGTATTTCAGAAACTGCACCCCAAAAATTTTCGGGAGCTTGCAGCATTTCGGCTTTAGCCTTTTCAAAATTATCAGGATAAAAATCAAAAGAAAAAGTTCCTATTCTATCATTTGAAAGTATTTCGCAACCTGAGAGGAATGCCTCTGCTGCAAGTCTTCCAGAAGGTTCGGGCCATACAGGCTTACAGAAAAACTGTTTTGTTTTTCCAAGAATCCCAAGCACTTCAGTATTTGAAATAGGGTCATGAAAAGTCATGTTTTTTGGCATTTCACGGCGCAAACGGTTTCTTCCGAAAACTTTAAAATTTAGGTCTGGATGCTCTTCTGCATAGGTCACATACTCGTGGCCGCCTTTTAAAAAATTGAGATCTCCAAAAAACGGAATGGTTTCTTCGTCTTTTTCTTCGGAAGGTTTTAGCTTGGAAACATCTACGGTAGGCGGCATGATTAAGTGATTTGCTACTGCTTCGCCATAAAAGTCGAAATGTGATTGGTAATGTTTTGGGGATTGAAATACATTTAAAGCTGCGGCGGAAAACAGCTTTCTGAAAAGATGGAATTTATCCGGATTGCAACAATTGCGGATGTTATAATCCACTGTACACAGAATATTTCGGCGTACACAGAAATTATAATCATATTCAACCTTAATAAACGCAACTTGCTGAGAAAGGAGATGTTTTACCAAATCCAGCTCAAAATGACAGCGGGAGGTACTGTTCAAAACTACTAAATCTGTTTTTGAAATCTTGGATTTTGTTTCTTCAAATTTTTTAAGAAAATCCACTGCAACGAAATACCCTTTTCTTTCCCCCAGTGCCATCAATTCCTTAATGGTAAGCTCTGCACCACGGGGTGTTTCCAGAAATGTATCGTGAAGAAATAGTATTTTTTTCAAAATAAAGGAAGGGTTTAAATAAGATTGGACATTTCTGATAAGATTTTAAAGAAATGTCCAATCAAATTAAAAAAACACTAACAAACAGACTATGCTTTTTCAAAAATTAAAATGTCGGTTCCACTGCCGCCGCCACTTACATCGCGCAGTTCAATTCTTGTTGGCGTTACGCTAATAATGTCCCAGTCATCATTGAATTCATCAAAAGGAGAGCCTGTAAAGTTCAATGTAAGTTCATTGCCAGAGCTGTTTACGGACCAGTTCCCATTATTAGTATTGCTTCCATTTGTGGCAGAAACCTGGCCACTAACTTTAAAGTCGACGGTATAGCCATTATAATCTGATGTTTCGTCAACACCGCTGTCTATATAGCTTGCGACCTTCCAGTTTGTGGCAATTAAAATATCGCGAATTACTTGGGCATCACCATAATACCCATCGTCATAGTAACCATCATCGTAGTAACCATCGTCGTAGTAACCGTCATCGTAATAACCATCGTCATAGTAACCGTCATCGTAATAACCATCATCATAGTAACCATCGTCGTAATAGCCATTATCGTAATAGCCATCATCAAAAAAGTCATCCGAATCATCCGAAGAACAAGAAGCGACAATTGCTCCTGTAATGGAGATAGTTGAAACAGCAAGCAAAGCTTGTCCCGATTTTTTTATAAAGTTTCTACGTTTCATAATAATTAAGTTGTTGAATTATAAATATATAACGAAATATTTGAAAAAGTCGTACAATAATTTATAAATAAAACATTTTTATTAGAAAATACCCTACCCTAATTTTAAAAAAAATAACAAATAACAAAAAAAGCCCATCCACTTCGGCTCCGCTCAGTGCAGGCTTCAGGATAAGCTTCTCATTGGTAATCCCTGTTGGGATTTAACCACATCCCGAAGTTAATTCGGGACAACACAACTTCATTAATCAACTTCGCGGTTACTGAGCGAAGCCGAAGTATGCGGTCTGGACGAGACTCGAACTCGCGACCCCCTGCGTGACAGGCAGGTATTCTAACCAACTGAACTACCAGACCA
>JAGQYY010000070.1 GCA_020435825.1 Aequorivita sp. | reverse complement strand
AACGGTATATCCACAGGCTTCATCAACACTTACCAAAAGATCGTTTGGATCTACGCTCGCCATTCCGTTTGCGTCAAGGTAAACGTCAGTTGAAGAAGTAGTTGGCGCAATATAAATCTGCCCTACGTTAATTGTTCCAGGTGTAGCTGCCGTTGGTGCGTTCCAAGTAAAATCGGGATAGTAGGTGCCTGTTCCGCTTAATTGTAAAGATTCACCTATAGGCGTTCCACTTCCTTCCGAAACACCTATATCTGTTGATGTAAGACCGCTTGCCACACCATCAACCGCGGTAAAACTACCTTCGTAGCTCAAAAACTGAATAACATTTCCATTATTCGCCAAAACGATACCGTCAGGAGAACCATTTTGAATATCTGCTATTTCAAAGTTAACAGCACCAAAACCATTGCCTTCATCATCAATGGTTCCACTTAAATTAACAGTGTTGTATTCAGTACCTCCATTTCCATTATAAAGAACTATTGAGTATGTACTCAAATCCGTACCAGAAGGGCCGGCAATTTCTATAGCTTCACCTTCATCAGTTCCTGCATTATCATAATGTATTTCATTGATAAATACAGATGGTCCAGATGCTTCGCCCAAGCAAGTAATTATAGGGGCAGTAGTGTCCTGAACTGTAACCGTGGCAGTGCAAGTTGATGAATTTCCGGCATTGTCAGTAACAGTAAGAATTACTGTGTTGGCACCCGTCATAGAGCAGTCGAACGAAGAAACATCCAAGCTCAAAGACACAGCGCCACAAAGGTCTGAAGAACCGTTATCTACTTCAGTTGGATCAATAGTTGCAGTTCCTGTTATCGGATCCAACTCTATCGTAATATTTTGACAAATAGCAACAGGTGCTTCATTATCAACAACAGTAATCGTAAATTGACACGTAGCGGTGTTATTATCGCTATCTGTTACGGAAAGCGTTACCGTATTGACCCCAACTGGAAATGTACTTCCACTTGCAGGCGTAGCAATAATTGATGAAGAAATATTTCCATCTTCAGCATCCATCGCAAAACCGGTAAAGCTTACTTCCGCACCGCATGTTCCAGCTGCATTGTTTACTGTAATATCAGCTGGACAAGTTATGGTTGGACTTGAGCCGGAACCAGAGCCCACAAAAGTTTGTCCTGTATTGATAAGTCCTGATGAAGCGGTAGTTGGACCACTCCAGGTAAAATCACCATACAAACTACCTGTTCCTATAAGTTGTAATGATTCACCAATGGGAGAAGAACTCGGTTCAAACACTCCAATATCTGTTGAAGTCATTCCGTTTGCAGTTCCCGAAGTAGCTGTAAAGGATCCTTCATAGCTCAAAAATTGGATTACAGTATTGGCGGCATCTATTAATGCCAGTCCGTCCGGAGCTCCGTTTTGGATTCCTGAAGCAAAAAAACCAAGAGCTCCAAATCCGGCTCCTTCGTCTGGAATTACTCCAGATAGGTTTATAGTTCCATAGTCTGTACCGTTAGAACCGTTGTAAAGCTCAACCTTCCAGCCTGTTAAATCTGTGCCTGATGGTCCTGCTATTTCAAAGCCCTCATCCACATCTCCGCCTGTGTTGTCGTAATGTAATTCATTAATAAAAACAGCTTGAGCTTGTGCAAACAAAACTGCTAAAAATAATAAAAGTGTTAATGTAATTTTTTTCATAAGTATAAAGTAATTGTTTAAAAAAAGAAAATGTGTCTCAGCAATCAGTTTGAATGACAAGACACATCTTCGGTTCGTTAATAATCAACCTTAATGTAGGGAAATTCATAATGGTTTTTTAATAAATTTTAAAGGCCAAATATAATTTATAGCACACTTACATAAAAACCAAATGAGGTTAAATTATCATTAATTTTCAACGGGAATGCCTGCATTTTTAATGGCTGCAAAACCTCCGGCAACATTTACTACATTGTGAATCCCTCTGCTTTTTAAAATAGAAGCAGCGATCACGGAGCGATAGCCTCCCGCGCAATAGAGATAACACTTATCATTATCGGGAAAAGCACTAATATATTGGTTTAAAAATCCCAAGGGCGCATGCGCTGCACAGGATATTCGGCCATTGGCAAATTCGCCATCGTTGCGGACATCAAAAACTGGAATGTTGTTTTCCAATTTATGTTTAAAAGTTTCCGCATCAACAGATTCCAAAGTATCTATTTCCTTTCCCGCTTCTTTCCAAGAATTGATTCCGCCACTTAAATACCCGAGGGTTTTATCAAAACCAACGCGCGACAATCTAGTAACCGCTTCTTCCTCTCTTCCTGGGGAAACAACTAAAAGTATTTTTTGTTCTACATCTGCCAGCAAAGCACCAACCCAAGGTGCAAAGCCACCATCTAATCCAATAAATATGGAACGAGGAATATGGCCATCTATATAATCCATTTGATTTCGGACATCCAGCACTAGAGCATCTGTTCCGTTTGCTATTCTATCAAATGTTTCAGGATCCAATGATTTTGTTCCCTGTGAAATTACTTCATCAAAAGCAGTGTAGCCCTCTCGATTCATTTTCACATTCATAGGAAAATACAAAGGTGGCGGAGCCAAACCATCGGTTACTTCCTTTATAAATTCTTCACGCGTCATATCGGCACGTAGGGCGTAATTCATTTTCTTTTGGTTTCCCAAAGTATCCACAGTTTCTTTCATCATGTTTTTTCCACAGGCAGAGCCAGCTCCGTGTGCTGGATATACAATTACGTCATCCCCCAAAGGCATAATTTTATTTCGAAGGCTATCAAATAGAATACCCGCAAGATCTTCTTGTGTTATTTCATTACCCTTTTGAGCAAGGTCGGGGCGGCCCACATCTCCCAAAAAAAGTGTGTCGCCACTGAAGATTGCGTAATCCTTTCCATTTTCATCTTTCAACAAATACGTTGTGCTTTCCATGGTGTGACCGGGAGTGTGAATTGCGGTAATAGTAACATCACCCAACTTATAAACTTCTTCATCCTTAGCCAATAACGCATCAAAAGATGGATTGGCGTTTGGACCATAAACAATTGAAGCTCCTGTTTGCTGGGCAAGTGTTATATGTCCGCTCACAAAATCAGCATGAAAATGGGTTTCAAAAATATATTTAATGATAGCATTGTCATTTTTTGCACGCTCCAAATAGGGCTTCGATTCCCGTAATGGGTCAATAATTGCGGCTTCGCCATTACTTTCAATATAATATGCTCCTTGTGATAAACAGCCTGTATAAATTTGTTCAACCTTCATTGTTTTCTATTTTCAGCAAATATAACAATTGTATTAGCTATAACTTTCAGAAGAAATGTCTAAAAATTCTATTTTCACAAAACTTTTGCATTAAGACATTTAACTTATTCTATCTTTACCCGGGAACTTAAATTAACTAAACGTGAAAAAACTAGCATTCATACTAATATCACTGCTTATCGTATCCTGCTCTACAGAAAACAAGCAGGAAGAAGTAGTTCGAGAACTTGCAAAAAAAGATCTTGTTGAAAAACTACAACTTCCTGAAGGCACAAAATTCAGCAATGAGAATATTGAAGTTAAGGAAACCAGTACCGGAGAAGCCTCGTTGGGAATTACTTATTTAATTAAAATTACAATAAAATCACAGGACAGCGAAGGAAACGAAGTGTTGAAAGCGCATACTATGAGCTATAAAAAAATAGGTGAAGGCGGTTTGGCCCCAGAGGATTACGAACTAACTTCTTTTGAATAATTACACAATCGCATTTCTATGAAAATAATACTTTTCGTTCTTTTTTCGCCTTTTATTTTTTCTTGTAATTCTACTCAACATACAGCAGAATCAAAAAAAACTAATGTTGATTATGCCAATACCATAACAGCGCAAGATCTTAAAAAGCATCTTTACATATACGCAGGTGATGAAATGGAAGGCAGGATGACCGGCTCCAAGGGACAGAGATCGGCAGCAGAATATCTTAGGAATTTTTATATGGACGAAGGCATTGAATCTCCCATTGAGAAAAATAATTATTACCAAAACATCCCAGCCAGTTTTTTTGGTGGTAGAAGAGACCCTCAGCCCTCGGAAAATGTGGTGGCTTTTATTAAAGGCTCTGAAAAACCGGACGAGATTGTAATTATTTCGGCACATTTGGATCACGTGGGCACAGACAAAGACGGAAATGTTTTTAATGGTGCCGACGACGATGGTAGTGGAACGGTTTCAATTTTGGAAATTGCCCAAGCCTTTCAGCAGGCCGTGAAAGACGGGAATGGACCAAAACGATCCATATTGTTTCTTCATGTTACAGGTGAGGAAATTGGCTTATATGGCTCAAGGTATTATACCGAAAACCCACTATTTCCACTGGAAAATACCGTTTGTGACCTTAACATAGATATGATAGGTAGAATTGACCCTGACAAAAAGGAGAATCCAAACTATATATATTTAATAGGAAGCAACAAATTGAGTCAGGAATTGCAGGATGTTTCTACTGAAATGAACAGCAAATACACAAAATTGGAATTGGATTATAAATATGATGCTCCTAACGACCCGAACCGTTTTTATTATAGAAGCGACCATTATAACTTCGCGAAAAATAATGTTCCAATTATTTTCTATTTCAATGGCGTTCATGAAGATTACCATAAAATAACCGACACGCCCGATAAAATTGAATATGATTTAATGGCGAAAAGAGCACAATTGATTTTTTATACGGCATGGGAAATAGCCAATCGCGAAAAAAGAATCACTGCTGATAAATTATAATATTTAAAAACAAAAAAGTTTTAAAATAAAAAAGCCCCTCATTTATGAGAGACTTTTCGTTTGGGTGGAAGACCGGGTTTCCTTCGACTGAGCTCAGGATAAACTTCTCACCCGCAAGAAAACAGATTGTTTTAAAATAAAAAAGCCCCTCATTTATGAGAGACTTTTCGTTTGGGTGGAAGACCGGGTTCGAACCGGCGACCTCCTGAACCACAATCAGGCGCTCTAACCAGCTGAGCTACAACCACCATTTATTGTGCAATAAAACACAACTTCGCTAAGCGGACGCAAATATAAATCAATTATAACGGTTGCGCAATACTAAGCTTGAAGAAAATTAAATTAAATCGAAAATTGAGCTTACGGCAGGGTAACGCTCCACTGTATAACCTTCTCCGTATTCAGTCCCGATCATTCTTCCCAAATCCTGGGCCCGATACGTAATACTATCCCTAAAATTGGTTGAAGAAATTGGCGTCTCCGGCTCATTGGCTTCTTTTTGGTGAAATTGGCTTTTATATGCGAAAACAGCTTCCAGTTTTTTTTCCAAAAACCCGGTTACATCTACCACAAAATCGGGTTCAATATTTTTCCATTGAATGTAATGGTACACATGTTTTGGGCGCCAAGCCTTTTGATGATTACTTTCTAATATGGTTTCTATTTTTTGCAATCCGCTTAAAAAACACGCATCACTAGCAAGTTTGCTTGCTTTGCCATGGTCAATGTGACGGTCATCTATTGCGTTACAAAGCACTATATCGGGTTGATATTTTCTAATGACTTTAATTATTTCAAGTTGGGCGGCAGCGTTATTCACCAAAAAACCATCGGAGAATTCAAGATTATGCCGAAACTTTACGCCTAAAATTTCAGCGGCATTTGCAGCTTCTACATCACGAATTTCAGCGGTGCCCCGTGTTCCAAGTTCGCCACGGGTTAAATCTAAAATCCCAACTTTTTTTCCGTTGCTTATTTCCTTGGCCAAAGTTGCCGAACATCCCAATTCCACATCGTCTGGGTGGGCACCAATAGCGAGTATATCAATTTTCATAATTCTACTTTAAACTTTTTGCATTTTTTGAAACCATTTGAAAAGCTCCCTCCAAATCTTCAATAATATCTTCTACTTCCTCAATTCCCACAGAAAAACGAAGCAAGCCATCACTTATATTTTGGCGTTTCCGTTCTTCGGCAGAAAGTAACGCGTGCGAGGTTTTTGCAGGCGAAAGAATGGTAGATTCAACCCCCGCCAAACTCATGGATGGTTTTATCATTTTTAATGCTTTTAAAAAATCGCCTACATTTAATGATTCGTTAATTTCAAAAGAAAGCATTCCTGTGTAGCCGTTCATTTGCTTTTTTGCAAGTTCGTGATCGGGATGGATTTTCAATCCAGGGTAATATACTTTTTCAACCAAAGGATGTTTCTCCAGCCAGCGCGCCATTTTTTTTGCATTCTTGTTTTGGGCCTTTACTCTTAGCACCATCGTCTTCATACTGCGCTCCAAAAGCCAAACCGTATAATCGCTAAGGCTTCCGCCCAAATTTTTGGCAAGGTTCCAAATCTTTTTTATATGCTCTTCGGAAGATGCTACGGCACCTGCGCATATATCACTGTGCCCGCCCATATATTTTGTGGCACTGTGAATCATAATATCAATTCCAAAATCTGCCGGGGTTTGGTTTACGGGGGAAGCGAATGTATTGTCTATCATTGTTACAATACCTCGTTGTTTTGCAAGTGTTGAAATCATTTCCAAGTCTGTTATCCGCATCAACGGATTGGAAGGTGTTTCAACAAAAATAACCTTGGTGTTCTTCTGAATTTTTTCAGAAAAATCTTCTTTGGAAAAACCTTCGGCAAAGGAATATTCAATTCCGAATTTATGAAATTCCTCAACCACAAAATTATAGGTGCCACCATACAAAGTCTGCGGAAGCACAACGTGATCACCTTTGTGCAAAAATGCCAGCATCGCAGTACTCACGGCTGCCATTCCACTTCCAAAAATTAACGCAGCTTCGCTTTTTTCCAGCATCGCTATTTTTTTACAAAGTGCTTCTTGGTTGGGCGTATTGAAATAACGTGGATAGCGCTTTACAGCGACATCTTCATAGGCATAGCTGCTGGACATATATAAAGGAGAAACAGCTCCTTTAAATTGCTTATCCGCTACTTCACCAATGTGTGTGCAAATGGTATTGATCCCTATTTTTTTTGAATTCATTTGGCAAAAATTTCCGAAGTCCTTAAAGGTATAAATAACTAAGTAGAAAATCCCATATATCAAAAACCAAATCTGAAATAAATATTACACCATCAATATTGATATAGAAGTCATCTTGACTTTTTTGATTGAAGCGAAAATGAGCAGTTTTGAGTTTGATTGAAGGCTTTTTTGAGTTTCATAGCAGCGTTACGAAAGGATAAAAAGACGAAAAGCAGGCTCAAAAGAGCCATTTTTTAGCCAATTGAAAAAAGTCAAGATGACTTCATAATATTGAGAGCGCAATCCTAATTTCTATTTCAAATATATTGAGTAAATTCGTTGCATTACTAATATAGTAAACAGCAAGCTAACCTTTGTAAATTTCAAAAAAATAAAATGAAAAATAAAATCCAAATAATACTGATAATTTCCACATTGGTATTACAATCGTGCGTTAGCAAAAAGGAGATTTTATACCTACAGGACGCAGACCTCTATGATTATCAAAACATAGAATACGAATCTTCAAAAATCCAGCCCAATGATATTTTGAGTATTACCGTAAGTGCGTTGGTGCCAGAAACAGCTATACCATATAATATACAGACTGGAAATTCTACGGTAAGTCCTAGTTTGGATATTATAAAATTACAAGGCTATTTGGTTTCAAAGGAAGGAACTATTGTATTCCCAGTTTTGGGTAAGATTTCCGTTAGTGGGAATTCAACTGCTCAAGTGGAAAATGAAATAGAAAAGCTTTTGGAAGATGGCGGGCACCTTAAAGAACCCACAGTGAGCGTTCGTTTATTGAACGCCAAAGTTACCATCTTGGGAGAAGTAAAAAACCCAGGCACCTATACATTTACTGAACAGAATATTACACTTCCCCAAGCGTTAGGATATGCAGGAGATTTAACCATAAATGGGAAAAGGGACGACGTTCTTTTAATAACTGAGGAAAACGGTGTTCGTAAAGTGGCACACATTGATTTAACGAGTGCAGAATGGTTCAACTCTCCCCATTATTATATAAAGCCCAATGATTTTATTGTGGTAAACCCAAACGAAGCAAAAGTGAAAAGTGCCGGGATTATTGGTGATGCAGGTATTGTGTTGACCATTGTGTCCATTGCACTTACTGCAGCTGTATTAATAGTAAAATAAAAATGAAAGGATCACCTCCATATTCACTGGATATTCAAGAAGACGAAGAACAATTTGATATTAAGAAAGCATTGTCCAAATATGTGCGGTATTGGCCTTGGTTCCTAATAGCTATTTTTATTAGCCTTGTAATAGGATATTTTTACCTTCGCTATGCGCCCGTTGTTTTTGAGTCTGTTGCCAAAATAAAAATATTGGACGATTCCAAACAACTGAATATTTCCATGGATCCTATGTCTATTTTGAACGGAAACTCCAAGATTAACATGGATAATGAAATAGAGGTCCTGGAATCTTACCGAATTTTGAGCCATGTTGTTAATGAACTTGACTTGGATGTTACCTATGCAATAGTGGGAAAACTCAAGACCACAGAAATTTGGGACGCGCCATTTTTTGTCACTAAGGAGTTTCCAAAAGATAGTTTAATAAAACCTCTTTCCTATACCGTTACTATTGATGCGTCTGGCGCTACACTTGTAGATAAACAGGATCATAAACTTACGGTTGGATCCAATCAGCCAAGTATCCCAACAAAATACTTTCCCCTGAGTGTAACGCTTATGAAAAATATCAATCTGGAAGACTACAGCGATGCCACCTTTCAGGTAGTAATAAGTCCCGTTAAAGAAGTAGTCATGTTCTTGATTGAAGAGATGAAGGTGGAAGCTACAAACAAAACAAGTGAAATACTCACCCTGTCGCTCCAAGGTGAAAACCCGGAAAGGAATGAACGTATTTTAAACAAAATAATAGAAACCTTCAATGAAGATGGCATTTTAGATAGGCAATTGGTTTCAAAACGCACTGTTGATTTTACAGATGAAAGAATTGTAGATCTTTCTGGGGAATTAAGCACGATAGAAGGCAAAAAGGAATCTTTTCAGAGAAACAACAATCTTTCCTATATAGAGGCGGATGCAGGAATGAGCATACAGAAAAAATCTATTGCAGAAGATGAAGTAAACAAACTGGAAACCCAAATTGAACTTTCAAAACTTTTGAAAGAGTCCCTTTCAGATCAGGGAGATTATGGCTTGTTGCCAGCAGATATTGGTTTGGAAAGCAGCGGTATCAATTCTATGGTGTCAAATTATAACAAAATAGCACTGGAGCGTCAAAAATTGGCAGCTAGCGCTGGTGAGAACAACCCTACATTACAGGAATTGTCCAGTCAGTTGAATCGTTTAAAGCAGAATATTGTAAATACGGTAAACGTTTATCAACAGCAACAAAATGTTTCTTTGGTGCAGCTTAGTCGACAAAAAAGTAGAGCTGGGGCACAATTTTCCAGAATTCCAGAAAAACAGAATATATTGCGTTCCATTGAAAGACAACAAAGTATTAAAGAGAGCTTATACCTACTACTTTTGGAAAAAAGAGAAGAAGCCGCAATTAATTACGCGGTAACAGCTCCTTCAATTAAAGTAGTGGATTATGGATTGAGTGACAGCAAGCCAGTATCTCCCAAGAAAAAAATAGTTTATGGTATTTCACTCCTTATGGGACTTTTGGTGCCATTTGGCGCTCTTTATATGAAATTTACTTTGGACACCAAGATCCATGAACGGGCTGATGTTGAGAGACTTCATTCAGATATTCCAATTGCGGCAGAGATTCCTTATTTTGAGAATATAAAAAGTTTTGCCCAAGCAAACAATCGTTCTATCCTTGCAGAATCTTTTAGGATCTTGAGTACCAATGTTAATTATCTATTGGGGAAAAAAGGAAAAGAAGGCAAGGTTGTTTACGTAACCTCTTCAGTTAAGGAAGAGGGAAAAACCTTGGTCGCTCTAAACCTGTCTTTGGCCTATGCAAGTATAAAAAAGAAAGTATTATTGGTTGGTGCCGATTTAAGAAATCCACAGTTGCATTCCTATTTTGATATTGATAAAAATAACTTGGGACTTTCAAATTATTTACACGACCCAAAAATAGATTGGAAAGACTGTATTCACAAAGGTTTTGGTTTAAATGATTTCCATAAAGTGTGTTTTTCCGGTGCCGTTCCACCAAATGCGCCAGAACTTTTGTCGAGTTTGGCTTTTGAGGAATTTATAAATGCCGTGAAAAAAGAATTTGATTACATTATTGTGGATTGCGCCCCAACATTATTGGTTACAGATACCCTTTTAATATCGGAATATGCAGATTCTACCCTATTTGTTGTAAGGGCAGATTATACCGATAAACGCTTATTCGAATTTATTAAAGGACTAAACAAAAACCATAGATTAAAAAATATGGCATTCGTAATAAATGATGTAAAGATTGACAAACTGAATGGTTATAATTACGGTTATGGTTACGGTTATGGTGAAAGTGCTATTTCAAGACCTTGGTACAAACGTTTTTTTATAAAACAATCCCAAATGCCCGAAAGCTAATTATGTGACCTAAAATAATAAAATGGCCTCTCTTAAGGTAAAGCAAACACAAGTGTTTTAACAAGATTTTTACATCTTGTTTATTACCTTCGCAATCTCTTCTTAAATTGTTTAAAAAATGACATATCCAAAAAGTAGCTTTCTTTTTTCGCTGCTCCTTTTCGCTTTCTCTTTTGCAATTACCGCTCAGGAAGTAATTCCTGACAACCAACATCTTTTCGATAATTTTAGTTACAGACAAGGAAATGTTTATCGGTCAGCGACAGGAAAGCCTGGCCCGGAATACTGGCAGAATTCTGCAGACTACAATTTGGAAGCAACATTGGATGATGACGCACATACCGTTTCTGGAAACGTAACAATTCATTACACAAATAACAGCCCCGAAACCTTGGATTTTATTTGGCTCTATCTGGAACAAAATCGTTTTACTGAAAACTCCCGCGGAACCTTAACAACTCCCGTTCAGGGCAATCGCTACAATGGTGATGTGGAAGGCGGTTTTGAATTGAAAAACGTTTCAGCAAAAACAAAAACGGGCAATTCTTCAAAATATATTATTACCGATACACGTATGCAAATTTGGCTCGATAAACCATTGGCGGCAAAAGGCGGAACGGTTGACATAAAAATGGATTTTAAATTTAAGGTACCTGTTGAAGGAATGGACCGCATGGGTCGATTGGAAGTAAAAGATGGCACTATATACGCCATTGCACAGTGGTATCCTCGGGTTGCGGTATTTGATGATGTAGTGGGCTGGAATACCGATCCATATTTGGGCGCAGGCGAATTTTACTGTGAGTACGGTAATTACGATGTAAAAATTACCGCCCCTGCAGACCAGACCGTAGTTTCTTCCGGTGTATTGCAAAATCCAAAGGAAGTACTTACCCAGGAACAACAGAAACGTTGGGCACAAGCTGAAAAAAGTGATAAAACCGTTTATATTATAAAACCGGATGAGGTTGGAAAACCAATTGCTCACGCGAAAACTGGAGGTACGCTCACTTGGCATTATAAAATGGAGAACACCCGCGATGTGGCTTGGGCAGCTTCCAAAGCCTTTATTTGGGACGCAGCACGTATGGATCTTGGCGAAGGCAAAACAGGATTGGCACAATCAGTTTATCCAAAGGAAAGCGATGGCAAAACAGCTTGGTCGCGTTCCACGGAATTCACAAAAGCTTCCGTTGAATTTTATTCAAAAACCTATTTCCCTTACCCATATCACAATGCAATTAATGTTGCGGCCAGTGTAGGTGGTATGGAATATCCCGGAGTAAGTTTTTGCCATTACCGAAGTAGGGATGCAGATCTTTGGGACGTAACCGACCACGAGTTTGGCCACAACTGGTTCCCGATGATTGTGGGCAGTAATGAACGCCGTTATCCTTGGATGGACGAAGGTTTTAATACTTTTATAAACCATTACAGTACCGCTGCATTTAATAATGGTGAGTTCCCAACAACTACCGATAAACCAAAAAATCTGGTACACTATCTAACCTTCGAAAACCGTGAAGGTATTGATACCTATCCCGATGTTGCAAATGCAATGAACTTGGCTTATACTGCATACTATAAACCAGCCGCAGGGCTTTATTTGCTTCGCGAGTACATTCTGGGAGGAGAACGTTTTGACAATGCCTTTAAAAGTTACATTCATACTTGGGCTTTCAAACATCCACAGCCAAATGACTTTTTCAACCATATTGAAAACGTGGCGGGCGAAGATCTTTCTTGGTTTTGGAAAGGTTGGTTTTATGGAAATGGCAATATAGATATGGGTATAACTGACGTGAAACCCTATTTGGGAAATTATCTTATCACAGTTGAAAATGATGGTCAAATCCCAATGCCGGTGCAGCTTCAAGTTATTTATGATGACAATTCAAAAGAGGAAATTTTGCTTCCCGTTGAAATATGGCAGCGCGGCAATAGCTGGACACACCTTTTAAAAACCACCAAACAAGTAAATCGCGTGGTATTGGATCCAAATAAAATGTTGCCGGACGTAAATGTTTTGAACGATACTTGGAATAAACTTTAAATTTATATAGAAAAGATGTCAGTCTAAGCTTGTCGAAGACTTTTTGATTGCACTTCGACCCCTTCGACAGGCCCAGTACAGGCAGCCCAGTGTGACATAGCTATTCTCAACATCCGCCAAGATGCACGATTGGATATTTGCTTACGTCAATGGTGGCTTCTTTATTTTTTTGTACTAATTCAATGGCTTCATCTGTGCTGTATTTATGGGGGCCGATATAAAAAGTAGCTCCGCGTTTCCCCAATTCCTTTACATATTCCACGGGATCCGGATTGGGGGCGGGAGGCGCCTGCGGAACCATGTATAAGTTTCCGTTTTCTGCTGAAGGGGCT
>JAGQYY010000006.1 GCA_020435825.1 Aequorivita sp. | reverse complement strand
CTATGAATGCACCTCTTGCTGAAAGGATCCGTCCCACAACCCTAGAAGGCTATTTAAGCCAGCAACATTTGGTTGGCCCAAACGGTTCGCTAACTTCCCAATTAAACACGGGAATGATACCTTCCTTGATTTTTTGGGGACCGCCCGGTACAGGAAAAACTACCCTTGCAAACATTATCGCAAATGAAAGCGGCAGGCCTTTCTATGTTTTAAGCGCTGTAGATAGCGGTGTTGCAGCTGTTCGGGAAGTAATTGAAAAAGCCAGGAAAAACGACAATCTATTTTCAACCAAAAACCCAATTCTGTTTATTGATGAGATTCACCGTTTTAGTAAATCACAACAGGATTCGCTTTTAGGTGCTGTGGAAAAAGGTTGGATTACATTAATAGGAGCTACAACAGAAAACCCAAGTTTTGAAGTAATTCCTGCATTGTTGTCCCGTTGTCAGGTTTATGTTCTGGAATCTTTCAGCCGTAAGGATATGGAAGCCTTGCTGAAAAGGGCTTTAAAAGAAGATGAAATCCTGTCAAAGAAAAAAGTAACTTTAAAAGAAACGGAAGCAATCATAAGGCTTTCTGGCGGTGACGCACGTAAGCTTCTGAATATTTTGGAACTGGTAATTCTTTCTGAAAAAAATGAAAAAATTACTATTACCAATGAATTAGTAATGCAAAAAGCACAAAAAAATACAGTGCTGTATGACAAAACGGGCGAGCAACATTACGATATTATTTCTGCTTTCATAAAATCCATACGCGGAAGTGATCCAAACGCTGCCGTATATTGGTTGGCAAGAATGATTGAGGGTGGCGAGGATATAAAATTTATTGCACGAAGAATGGTCATTCTTTCTTCAGAGGATATTGGCAATGCAAACCCGAATGCACTTTTACTTGCCAATAGCACCTTTCAGGCCATAAATACAATCGGTTATCCAGAAGCTCGTATTATTTTGAGCCAATGTGCCATTTATTTGGCAACATCGCCTAAAAGCAACGCTTCTTATAAAGCCATTGGCGAAGCGCAACAGCTTGTTAGACAAACGGGCGATCTGTCTGTGCCACTTTCAATTAGAAATGCGCCAACAAAGCTTATGAAACAACTGGGCTACGGAAAGGAATATGAATACGCACATAACTACGAAGGAAATTTTGTTCCGCACGAATTTCTACCAGAAGAAATAAAAGGGACTACACTTTACAGGCCCGGAAATAACCCAAAGGAAAATACCCTAAAAAACTACTTAAAACAGCTTTGGAAGGATAAATATGATTTTTAGTCTTCAGATTTGTAAAATGTTGAAGCTCCGTTTTCCTTAATAATAAGATTTCCAGAAGTATCAAAAATGGCATCAGCAACATTACCAGCAGTGTTCATATATTTTACCAAATTGTCCATTACAATTATTTTCCCCTTCAAAAGAAGTCCGTCTGTTGCGCTGGCAGATTCTTCATATAAGGAATATCCTTCTGCTGTCTTGCGAAGTAGATATGTTTTTCCCGAATTTGAATAGTTAGAAAATTTGGCATCTGGCAACGAATTCCCTGAAGCATTTGAAACTTTTGGCTTTTTTAACGAAGCGATTTCACCGTTTGGTTCTGTTTCCTTAGCAACTATTGAATTAGTAGTAGTATTTTCCAAAAGAACCACCTCTTTTTGTTTTACATTTAATGCTTTAAAACTGTTGAACGCCTTCCGAAGTGCATCTTGATAGGTTTTGTCAAATTCCTTATACTTACTTTTACCTTCTTGGCTCCTATAAATTTCGTTATCATTACAGTCTTTCAAAACTACTTGAAGTTTGGTTCCTAAAATAGTATTCAGTTCCTCAACATTGGCAAAAAGGCCATCGCAGCGGTTTGCGTTGGGCGCAGAGTCGGCCATATATGCATTGAAGCCATATTTTTCCAAATAAAATTGTGTCATGGAATTAATTTGAAATTGATCCCGCTCTTTTAGAAAATCAAACTGTTCTGGTATGACCACATAACTGTAATCGCTCAAATTTGTATTCTGTGAAATGGCATTCGAAGTCAGTAATAAAGTAATGGAAAGCAGTAAATATCGTATCATTCTTCGTCAATTATAATGTTAAAGCCTAGTTGTAAAGATACGCTTTTTGCCTTTGCCAAATTGCTATATTTTATAAGGTTATCCGCAGCAATGTAAAAATTTACTTTACCAATATCTGCTGAAACTCCCAGTCCAATATTTGAGAATGAATACGAATCTACCGTGTAGGTTGCTTTGGCAGAAAGATATTCCGTAAATCTTCTATGGTAAAAAAGCGTTCCTGCCATTTGAGGTTTTTTAGGCCTAAATATAGAATAGAATTGTAACCCAATGTTTTGTTTGCGTAGATTTTCTCCGCCAACGTTTAAACAATCACAAGCACCAGTAGCATTGAACCGTCCAAAACCATAACTTAATCCTACATTAAATTTTACTGGACGGAATTGTGTATAGCCGTTATGAAGTGTATCTATAGGTATTTCCCGCTCCACCTCATCTTCTAGATCACTATAGTAAGGAAAGGTAGATTCGCCATCACTCAATGCCGGAAAAATGAGGTTGATTCCATCCAAAGTGTAGGTTCCGTGGGCACGATAATTTTCAACATCTTTTGAATGGAAAATTGCACCAACATCCAAAGCACTAGCGGAAAGGGCCCAAGCGTCATTTATTTCATAATTAAAACCTACATCTACTCCTAACCCAATATTGCCACCAAAAAAAGCCCTGCCCAAAATTTCGGAAGTAACCTGCCCTGCTCCGTCCAAATCCCGCAAGGAGGCATAGCCAGAGGTTTCTACTGTAACATCAGCATTTTGGACGGTATGCTCATATATATTTTCTGAATTTTCATTGCCCAAACGGGTTACGAAGGTTCCAGAATTCTTCACGCTTCGGTAACTGAACATACTTGAATATAATTTCAACCGTGCGCCAACTGTCAATTTTTTGCCAATCTGTTTATTCAGCCCAAAATGATAGACCGTCATGAAATCTCCTGTGGTACTTATTTCCCCAAAATCAAATTCATAATCTAAATAATCACGATTTCCTTCCCAAGCCAAAATAGCCAAATCTCTTGGGAAATAAGCTATAAAATCAAACTCTTGGTAAATTCCGGCTGAAAAATAGATTTCGTTCTTTGCGCGCCACCCGAAATTTATAAGTTCCAATTGCTGCGTGGCCGTGAAGAAATCAGTATTTTTCATTTCAAAGATCTTTTGGGTGATCCGATCATTTATGTCATCGTTTCCGTCTTTAAAAATATCGTAAACTGATACTCCAGATGAACCACCGTTCACGTGTATTTGTGACAAAAAAGGAATTCCGTAATGTTTTTTCTGAAGCACTTTGCTCCCTGGATTAAGCATCAAGGATTGGGGAATATCATCAAAGCCATAGAGTATCTGCTTATTTTGGGAAATGGCAAATACTCCCACAAGGGAAAATATAATAGTCAAGAAATTTCGCATTGTATTAGTATTCCAAAAAGTAGGTGGTTTTGGATTTTAGATTTAATGTGCCTTCCAGATTTTCATTAGAAGAAGGAATGGTTACCGAAACTACGACTTTATGTGCTTGTGTTAAACTCAGAATACCTTCCCCCTCAACATTTTCCGTAAATTCTGTAATTACTGGAGTTGCAACTGTTCCTTCGGCTACACTGGTTGCGGCTACATAGGTTGTGTCATTCAATTCACTCAAAAATTGAAAATCCACTTGAAAATCTCTAGGAATACTATTGGTAAAAATAAAGTGGAATTCGGCTCTCTTCAGACTTTCCTGTAACGTACTGTCATCCAAAAATCTAATTTCAGTAGTATCGCGGACAGTAAGGATTTGAGTGGAATTTATAGTGTCAAAAAAACGGCCTGCCTGCAGGTTGAAGTATATCAAATCTAATTCAACAACTGGCGTTAGTGCAATATCCTCGGCTTGGTCAAAATTGGTATCCTTTATGCAGGCCGCGAAAAAAAGGCAGGCAAATACCATAAAAATAAATGAAGATAGGGCTTTATTCATAAATGGGGATACTTTACTGATTGTTAACGGTCTTTGTTATGGAAATATTACTACAAATGATTTTTAATTTCCAAAAGCTCATTAACGGCGAAATAGGATTTCGACACTTCTTCCTTTCTGTAATTAAAAAACAGCGTATGCATTCCAGCATTTTTTGCGCCCATAATGTCTGCTTCCAAACTATCGCCAATCATTATACTCTTTTGTGGTATGGCGGAAGCTTTTTTAAGGGCGGTTTCAAATATAACAGGATTGGGCTTCTTTAACCCTACCTCTTCAGAAGTGGTAATCGTGTTAAAATATTTTTTTATACCGCTATTATGAAGTTTTAAATACTGAACTTCCTCAAAACCGTTGGTTATAATATGAAGTTTATATTTTTTGGAAAGATATTCTAGGATTTCAACGGTGCCAATAAAGAGGTGGTTGTTTACAGGTAATTCTTCTATATAACAAACTGCAAGTATATCAATGGTCTCTATGGGAAATTTTAGTTTAAAAACATCAAAAGTTTCGGTTAATCTACCTCTTCGGAGTTCTTCTTTAGTAATACGCTCTTCTCGGTATTTTTTCCAATAAACTAAATTAATGGGTTCATATTCCTTTAAAAAATCGGTTAGCGGCAAATCTATTTTGTGTTTTTTGAATACTCTTTCAAAAGCCAAGCCTGAATTTCGGTCAAAATCCCAAAGGGTGTGGTCTAAATCAAAAAAAACATCCGTTATTTCGTTATTGTGCATATTCCTGTAGTTTTTCTGAAAAGATACTTCGCCATACTTTATTGTTTTCGGTAGAAGAGAAATCCTTGTTGGAAAAAATCATAGTAAAAGTTCCGTTTACATTTTCTACTGCTTTAATGGTATTATTGACTGTTTTTTCAATATCTGAGGCGTATTTTTTTTGAAATGCCAACGTAGTCATCGCGGAAGGATGGATAATTAAAGGAGTTTTTATTTCATAATCCAAATCATAAAAAAGAAAGGGCGTACAAGTTCCAGCACGGAAGCCAACAGTATCACGAAAAACCATTGTAAAATCACGCTTTACCTCCAGTTCCACCAAATGACGATATATATCAGGAAGGTTCACCAAAAATTCAGAATTCATAGCGCTGGTAAGTGAACGATTGGTTATTTCTTGCATCCGGCGCTTTTCGCTTTTCAGCATTTCATAATCTTTCAATGAATTGAATGAAAATATAAGTCCTACATCTTTGTAATCCGAAACAAATTTTATCAGCATTTTGAACTTCTGCCTATGGGTGTTCATACTCTCATTGAATGATAGCGAATTTCCCAAAAGGAAGAAAACAGTAAGGTTGAAATCACTCCGTGTGGCTTTATTTACAATCCATTTGAAAGTATCCAACGGGTCGCGCTTTATACCCAAAACCACTTGGGTGCGTTCAATCATATTTCTAAATTTCCCGTGAAAAAAACTATTTACATATCCCACAACAGTTCTAAATATTCCTTTCTGCATATAGGCATAGGGCTGAGCTGCTTCAATTACAGGATGGACGATAATCTTTTTTGGAGGAAAAATCAATTCAGGAAAGGCATCCAGAAGTTTATCCTTAAATAGATACGCCCAAATATCCACTATAGGCTGATGAAGAAATCCTTCTTTATGCGCCAAACTTTCCGAGGCCATAAAGCGGCCCACCTCATCTTTCACATGTGGAAGATATTCTTCATAGCGCGTAATCATATAAAAACTGGCGGAAAAAATATCAAAAGGAAGTCCACTACTGTTTGAAACAGAAAAAAAACCGAAAGTGTCTCCCCATTTTTTAACAGTAAAATCAATTGATTCCAAACCCTGTTGTTCCAAAAGCCCATAACTTTGAAAGAAAAGTTCGTTGCCCAGCGGTTTTTTTCCATAGGAAATTTTTGGGCCAACGTGGGCTATAAATTCTTCAATTACTGAAGTAAAGACAACATCAACTCCTAGAATACGCAAACAAATATGCTTAAAAATATAGGAAATACGAGGGGTGAGTTTTTGGGTGTAAATTAAAAGCATATCGGGTTACAGCATATTTTCATCGGCAAAGCTAAAGTACGCTTTTTCGGTAATTATAAGATGGTCCAGCACTTTTATGTCCAGACTTTCGCCTGCCATTTTCAGTTTTTTGGTAAGTTGAATATCTGCTTGACTGGGCTTCAAGGTTCCCGAGGGATGATTGTGCGCCAAAATAATTCCAACGGCACCAAGTTGCAATGCTTCTTTAAAAGCCAGCCGCACATCTACAACCGTTCCCGTAATTCCACCTTTACTGAGCTGGTTGCTTTTTATAATTTTGTTCGAGTTGTTTAAATAAAGTATCCAAAATTCCTCATGCGGAAGTTCTCCAATTATGGGCTGTACGTATTCAAAAACAGAGTTGCTCGATGTAATTTTTTTTCGCTCCAAAGCTTCGCCCGCTCTTCTTCTTCGACCCAATTCCATTGCAGCGGCAATGCTTATGGCCTTTGCCTCGCCTATACCTTTAAATTCCATTAATTCAGGAACGGAAAGCCTTCCCAATTCACTTAAATTATTGCCCACTGAAGCCAAAATACGCTTACTTAAGGAAACGGCACTTTCGTTGCGGCTTCCAGAACCAATAAGTATTGCAATCAACTCGGCATCGCTAAGCGCGGTTCGGCCTTTCAACAGCAATTTTTCGCGCGGACGGTCGTCTTCGTTCCAGTTTTTTATGGAAAAAGAAGTATTTTCTTCCATATTCTAAGCTTTTCATTAAAGATAATAACGAATGTTTAAACTGCATAAAGATTTAAAAACAATCTTCTTAAATAGAAAATTTCATATTTTATTGAATAAATTTATTCTTTCAAACACATATACATAAAGATGAAATCACTTTTTGAACCTGAGGCGTATTCCGAAATAAAAAACAGAATTGATGTGCTTTCTGAAAATTCTGAAAGACAGTGGGGTAAAATGAGTATTGGACAAATGTTAAAGCATTGTCAGGAACCACTAAATCTAGCCTTAGAAAAAGAGAAGGTAAAAAAGCAGTTCTTTCCCCTCGCCTTCTTGTTTAAGAAAATGTTGTATAACGACAAACCGTGGAAACAGAATTTACCAACGGCAAAAAGTTTTAAAATTTCAGACAATAGGGATTTTGAAACAGAGAAAAATGAGCTCAAAAAGTTGATTGCTGAATTTCACGCAAAAAAAAAGCAAAAACAATGGGAACCCCACCCCATTTTTGGAAAATTCACTCCACAACAATGGGGCCAGATGCAGTACAAACACTTGGACCACCATTTAAAACAGTTTGGAGTTTGAGAGAGGCTTTATCCGCTAAAGAATTTTAGTTGTCTTGATTTTTTAACCACTCCAATGCCTCTTGGCGCCCATCCAACTCAAAACCTTTTGTTTTCATTCCAGGTATAATTAAACCGAAAGCCTCAATGGATTTCTCCAGCCATTCTTTGTCGGTAACGATGGCAATGGCCCTTATCTCGCGCCAATAATGAAGTCCAACTTTAAAATCCTCCCACATTGCTTTTGCAGTATAATCCAACTCGTCTATTTCAACAAAAAGCTTGATGGTGCCGTGCATCATTTTATGTTTTTCCAGTAGTGGGTTAAGTTGGTCATAATCTGCTTCAGTAGTTTTCCCGGAAATCACTATTCCCAAAATATCCTGTGGAAGTCCATTGATAATGGTGAACATAATATTTGTTTTTACATTAGTTTTTTTGAGAATTAAAATTAAAAAATCCTGTAGGCTATTATTATTAAAACTGTATTAATTAACACATTTTTAATGACGGGAGATTTGCTGAAAATTCTTCGCAAATAGCAAAAAAAGGTGATAAATTTAGCTGCTTTTTCACGAATGGCATTCGGCGTGCGCACCTTTTAAAGCTCTGCTTTGAATATAAAAAGGGAGAAAAAGCTAAAACCTTTTTTCTCCCTTTTCATTTATTCGTGACCGCGGAGGGATTCAAACCCCCAACCCTCAGAGCCGAAATCTGATGCGCTATTCAGTTGCGCCACGCGGCCGTTATTAAACTATTTCCTTTAAAAAAGCCCTCCCAATACCAGATTTTAAATACTTTTCGTAAGCCCTGGCCTCGGTTCGCGTTCCAAAGGATTTCTGATGAACTAATTTCCAGGGACAAAATCCCTTGGTCGATGTATTTTCTCCCTTATTGTGCTGTGAAAGCCTCTTTTCCAAGTCCTGGGTCAAGCCCTTATATAGGCGCCCATCTTTTTCACTTCGCAAAACATAGACAAAAAACATTTCCAAAATTACAACTTAATTTGGCTTTTTTAGAACATCCAGAGCCGAAACCTGCCTGCCGGCAGGCAGGTCTGATGCGCTATTCAGTTGCGCCACGCGGCCTTTTCATTCCCGCGAAGGCGGGAATCTTTTTATATATTCCTAAAATTTTCTAAGAAAGTCTCGACTTTACAGCAGTTGAAATGGTCTTCCCATCAGCCTTTCCTGCAAGCCGTGCACTGGCCAGCCCCATTACCTTTCCCATATCCGCCATGGATGATGCTCCCGTTTCTGCAATTATTTCAGCTACAATCTTGCCCACTTCCTCTTCACTTAACTGTTTTGGTAAAAATTGTTCAATTATCTTTGCCTGTGCCAATTCTGGCTCGGCCAAATCTTCACGCCCTTGCTCTTTATAAATTGCAGCACTATCCTTTCGTTGTTTAACTTGTTTTTGAAGTAATTTCAGTTCTTCATCTTCCGTTAAATCTGCTTTAGAACCTGTCTCTGTCTGCGCTAAAAGCAAGGCTGACTTTACGGCGCGCAAGGCTTCCAAAGACTGTGTGTCTTTCGCCTTCATTGCTGTCTTCATCGCCTCCATTACCTTTTCCTGTAAGCTCATTTCTTTGTTTTTAATAGTGCACGAAGATAATCAATAAACCCCGATGCAAAAAAAATGTACAAAAAAAACCCTGAAAATAAATTTCAAGGTTTTTAAACACTACCCCTCATTAATCTAATTACATATGATTAGAATAAACTAGTGTTGTTCCAAAGCTTTTAACCTCTCTTCTAAAGATTCCAACTGTTGACTTTGTTTTTCAATAATTTCTTGTTGTTCTTGAATTCCTTTTACTAAAACCGGGATTATATCAGAATAGTACACTCCCATTCTATCTAATTGTATGATGGTTTTGTTTCCGTTTTCGTCAATATTTAAATCTTCAGTTTTAACCACTTCATTTAAAATAGGCAAAACTTCCTGCGCTATAAAACCAAGTTTCTTTTTTTGATTGGGGCTATCTATCCAGTTAAAAGAAACCGGGCGAAGTTGCATAACCTCTTTTAGACCATAAACTGAATTTTCAATATTGGTCTTGGTTCTAACATCAGAAGTTTGGATAATGCCATTCGTTGCAAATACGTCGTCCCAATGCTGGGTTGCTGTACCTAAATCATAACTATTATCAACGGAGGGAGCAAAGGATGAATTAACCTGAATAAGTGCTGGGCCTCCATCCTCAATAATTTCAAAAGTTCCTATTTGGATACCATCCCCTAAATCATCGCCCACTCTTAATAGCTCAGTAGTTGTAGCAGAAGTTCCAATTTTAACAGAATCATCACTCGAATCAAGTAGAAACATATAGGGTTCGGTTTGAGATTTTGCCCGTATATCATAATTTCCAGAATCATTGTTAAAAAGAACATTTCCACCTTCAATCTGGAGTCTTGCAGCGGGAGAAGTAGTGCCAATACCAACATTTGTAGAGGATGTGGCACTATTAATTCCTATAATACTCCCCAACACCAAACTATTGCTGGAGCCAACTTGTGCATGTGCACCAATAGCAATTGCATTGGTCAAGGTGCCAGATTCTACATCTGCATTGTAGCCTATTGCTGTATTAAAATTCCCTGTTGTATTAGATACTAAACCCTGCAGCCCTATTGCCGTATTGCCTATGCCAATAGAATTATTATTTAATGCCGCGTAACCAAAGGCTGCATTGCTAGATCCTGTATCATTACTAGCTAAAGACTCATTACCAAATGCGCTATTATGGATTCCTGTAGTAGCATTAAATAAAGTTGAAGTTCCAAAGGCGGAATTTTCGGTTCCTGTTGTATTACTTGCCAATGCTTGAAAACCAAAAGCGTTATTATTGTTCCCGCTAGTATTATTATATAATGAAGAAGCTCCCAAGGAAGAATTATTACTGCCCGTGGTATTTAGGAACATTGACGATTTACCGAATGCAGCGTTATTGATTCCAGAATTATTACTATACATTGAAAAGTTTCCAAAAGCAGAATTATCATTCGCTGTGGTGGAGGAACTTAGGCTATTTCGACCCACAGCAACATTATTAATTCCCGTTGTGTTGGCATATAAGGCATTTGAACCTACCGCCACATTATAATCTGCGGCAATATTGTTAAATAACGCCGCTCTCCCTATTGCAACATTCCCAGTTCCAGTGTTGTTTTCTAAGGCATTTGTGCCAACAGCCACATTAAGATTTCCAGTAGTGTTAGCTCGCAATGCTCTGTTTCCTACAGAAGTATTTCCAACTCCTGTTGTATTGGAAAGTTGCGCAATATAGCCTATAGCTGTATTTTGATTTCCTAGTGTATTTGAGGCTAGAGCCTCCTTTCCTATTGCTACATTAAACTTTCCATTGGTGTTCTCTTTTAAAGCCAACATACCAATAGCGACATTATTGTTACCGGTTGTATTATTCCTTAATGCGTTTCTTCCAAAAGCCGAATTACTTGATCCAGTTGTGTTTTCAACCATTGAATAAGAACCAAAGGCTGAATTATCAATACCTGAAATATTATTCAGCAAAGCACCTATGCCGAAGGCTGAATTGGCGCTTCCAGTAGTATTATTAGACAAGGTAAAATAACCAAAACCACTATTATCTGAAGCCGTATTTTTATTTAGACTGAAACCCCCAAAAGCACTGTTAAAACTTCCAGACACATTCTGTGTCAATGCATCCTTCCCAAAAGCATTGTTACTGTTTCCTGAAATATTCTCTTTAAGTGCCCGTAGTCCAAATCCATTATTTCCGCTACCGCCATTGCTTAAAACGGATTGTATTCCAAAAGATGTATTTGAAGCAGAAATACTTCCTGATTTTATATTATTTCTCTTAAAAACCAAATCTTGATCGTCTTTGGTTCCAATAAAGTTTATTGTTTCATCTGTATTCGCATTTCCCTGTATGTTCCAGCCGGTATTGCTATTATTACCAATGGGGGTCCATACACCTAAGGTGTTTTCCCAATAATAAAACCCAGGTAGATATACACCTACAGTATTAACCAAATAAACCATCATACCATTTTGATCCACTCCAGGACTTGTTGCGGGAAAATCTTCAATCTTAGGTACAAGTATCCCATCTGTTGGTAAAGGCGCTGCGCTATTGCTCGCTTTAATATCCAACTGAGCCTTGGGATCTGTAGTATTTATACCCACTTGTGCCGTGCTTCCAATAGAAACAATTACCAATAATATTAAAACAAAACTTTTTTGCATTTGTTTAATGAATGATTTTCAGAAAATAACTATTTCAAAATTAAATTTACATAAGCCACCCAATTTGCATTTATGTATGAATGGGTATAATTTTTATGCAAATGGTCTATTTATAAGATTTTTCGCCTGTATAATCATTTACAGCCCAAAAACACAAATTATAGCTTTATATAACCCATCCATACGGATTTTGAAGCCACTCACGTAAACAATCTAAATTTTGGTTCAGATTTAATTATATTTATTATTTACATTAGCTAATATGCTGGAAGCAATACTAATAGATGACGAGCCACAAGCAATAAAAAGCTTGCAATGGGAACTACAAAATTTTTCAAAAGAAATTATTGTCCTTAAAACATTTACGGATCCACAGGAGGCGCAAAGATTTTTAAATAAACAACATGTGGACTGTGTTTTTTTAGACATTGAAATGCCAGAAATGGATGGCTTTCAGTTTTTAGAATATTTTGCTGAGCGTGATTTTATTGCCATAATAACTACAGCATATGACCAATTTGCCATTAAGGCCATAAGAAGCAACGCATTGGACTATTTGTTAAAACCTATAGATTCTGATGATCTTCACGAATGTATTGTCCGAATTAGAAAAGAAAAGGAAAAAAAGGAATTTCATGGAAAGTTGAAGAAAAATCTTGAAAACTTAGCAATAAACGAAAATCAAGGGGACAAAAAAATAACGATTTCTACAGACGGCAAATTAATAATCTTAAAAACCGATAAAATTCTTTATTGTCAAAGCGACGGGAATTACTGCACCGTTTTCATGGAGAACAATGAAAAAATCTTCCTAACCAAAAAATTGAAATATATGGAAGAAAAATTACATTTTCCGGAGTTTTTTCGAATTCACAATTCATTCCTAATCAATCTTAATAAAGTGAAAGAATATCACAAAGCAGACGAATATGTAATTTTGACAAACAACGCAAAACTTCCTGTATCAAGACAGCGAAAGGCATATTTTTTAGATAATCTGTGATGGAAGGCAATACAGGATTTTTTCTTTTATGGAGCTTCGTAACCTCAGGAATGCTCACGTTGTTCCTGCTATCAATGCTGATTTATTGGCAATCCAAACAGAGAGTTTTTCTTTTTTATGGGCTCTATAATATTTTTCTGTTTGTTTATCTGGCAACTAAAATTCCTTACTTTTTTGATGAGATATACACTCAATATATAACAAGCCGCTATGGGGCATTCAACTATTATATTCAAATTATTTACAACTCATTTCTCTTCCTTTTTTATACAGAGTTTTTGAATTTTAAAAAATACTTCACAGGGTTTAATAGATTCATTATAAAATATTTATGGATACAGTTTTTTATTGCATCCCTTCTTTTCATTTATTCTGCTATTAGTGCGAAACCAAATATTTTTCACGATATATACATATTTGGTTTTATGCCAATTATAACTACTATTACAGCATATGGACTTTACATCTCATTTAAAATACCGAACAAACGCCGCTACTTCATCATAGTGGGAGTACTATTTTATTACTTCTTTGGATACATTGCCATATATAAATCGAGTGGTATAGACTATCAACCTCCGCCATTAACATACTATTATATTGGAATAATTCTAGAATCCATTATTTTCATGATTGGTCTGGGATATTGGGTTAAAGTCCTTTATTTGGAAAAAATAAAGTCACAAAACAACATTATTGAACAACAAATAGAAAAACAAAGGTTAAAAGAAGCATATCAACTTGAATTAGAGACCAAGCTAAGCAAGCAAAAAAAAGAATTAAAGGAAACCCTTAAAAAATCGGAATCAGACCGATTGCAATCCATTACAGCAGCTTTTGAAAAGGAAATCACTCTTTTGAAACTTGAGTCACTAAGAAGCCAGATGAACCCTCATTTTATCTTTAATGCACTTAATTCCATAAAAGTATATTTTATTGAAAATGAAAAGGAAAAGGCCATTTATTACCTGAATAAATTCTCAAAATTGATTCGGAAAATCCTTGAAAGCTCGCGAGCGGACAGTATTACATTAGAAGAAGAACTAGACATTCTCAAACTATATATGAGCATTGAAAACTTGCGCTTCCAAAAAAAGATTGATTTCACAATAAATATTGCTCCTGAGGTAAACGTCGCAACGATCAAAACACCCGCATTGATATTACAGCCTTTTATTGAAAATGCACTTTGGCATGGCTTAAGTCTTCAAACGGAAAACAAAGAGATTGAAATTTTGGTCACAAACGAAAAAGACATTGTGAAAATTTCTATACGGGATAATGGAATGGGTCGGGAAATGGCCCTGGAAAGAAAGAGCAAAAAAAAATATAATAAAGAATCTTTGGGGTTGAAATTTGTTAACGAAAGACTCGAAAACTTCAATAAAAAAAACGAAACGAAGTATTCCTTTAAAATAATTGATCTTTATGACGACAAAAAAAACCCTACCGGTACTTTGATAGAGTTTTTATTGCAATAAGTGTTAATTAAAAGAATCAATCAACATTATCATGAAGAAATGAATTGTTTTTGCGCAATTCAATCTCATCGTCTTCTGTATTCACAGAGGTTCTTGAGATATTCGGTTCGTTTTTGGTTTCATTCAAATCGATTCCCATACGCTTGTATGCGGGCTGCTTCTCAATCTCATCAATGCGGGAAGGGCTGTTTTTGAATTTATAATTAAATTCCTTCATTTTTCTTTTGCGTTCTTCGGTACGATCGCTCAAAATTTTTGAGATTGGCGAATTCAATGGGTCTTCTTCTTGTATTTCGGTTTCATCGGTATTGGGCTCGGCAACAGTTCTTTTTTCAAAGACTATTTCTTCATCTGCCACTTCTTCTGAAACCAATTTTGAAGGTTTGGCACTGTTAAGTTGATTTTCTACCTCTTGGTAGTCATCTAAGCTATAACGCTTTATTCCATCACCAGAAACTTCTGTTATAGGAACAATTTCTACGTGATCCTGAACCTCAAATTCTTCCAAGTTAAAGAAAACAGTTTCTTCCTTATCTTCGTCTTTGAAAGGTTTTTTTGGGGAATTTATAGGAAGGTCAAACATCAAAATTTGTTCGTCAGAATCCATTTCCGAAGCTTTTATTTCCTCTTCGACTTGTTTCTTAGGCGCCTCAAGAATCACAAACTCATTTACGTTTATTCTATTAATTTCAACTTGGCTGAATTCCTCAATGTTTTCAACATCAACCTCTTCATAAGAAACATGTATATTTTTAAGTAATTCAGAAGTTTTAATATACCCTTTAAACGGCAATTTTTCTTCAACTTCAGTTTCGTCAAACAATGTATGCTTCACCACCGGGATTTCGGTTTTTTGAGCTGTATTCAATGGTTTTTCTGGTAATCTTACAGGTGAGGCAGTAGCTTTTGGCGTAAGATCTTGCTCAGCCTTTTGCTCATCTTCCAACGTGTGGATTATTTTTTTTGTTTCTGTATTTACAATTTCGTTTTGCTGTTCAACGTTGAACCCAGTAGCGATTACTGTGATAGATATAGAACCCTCAAGGCTTTTCTCTTCACCAACCCCCATAATAATGTTTGCGCTGTGGCCAGCTTCGTCCTGAATGTGATCACTAATTTCGCCAATTTCATCTATGGTGATTTCATCTGTTCCAGAAACGATAAGCAGCAACACGTTTTTGGCACCTTTTATTTTGTTATCATTCAGCAATGGGGAATCCAAAGCTCTTCCAATAGCCTCTTTCGCTCTATTGGCACCTGAAGCGGTAGCACTTCCCATAATAGCCGTTCCACTATTAGCAAGCACTGTTTTAGCATCACGAAGGTCAATGTTTTGCGTGTAGTGATGTGTAATCACTTCGGCTATACCACGAGCGGCGGTGGCCAAAACTTCATCAGCTTTTGAGAAACCTGCTTTAAAACCAAGGTTTCCGTAAACCTCGCGCAATTTATTATTGTTGATAACCACCAACGAATCCACATTTTGACGCAGTTTTTCAACTCCAATCTGTGCTTGGTCATTTCTGGTCTTTCCTTCAAACTGGAATGGAATTGTAACAATTCCCACAGTAAGAATGTCCATATCCTTGGCCATTTTTGCTATAATTGGTGCTGCACCGGTACCTGTACCACCACCCATTCCTGCAGTGATAAAGATCATTTTGGTATTGGTAGTTAACATACTGCGAATTTCTTCCATGCTTTCCACCGCAGACTGTTCGCCAACCTTAGGGTTTGCACCAGCTCCCAAACCTTCAGTAAGAGAAACCCCCAATTGGATCTTAATAGGTACAGGGCTATTTTCCAATGCCTGTGCATCTGTGTTGCATATTACAAAATCAACTCCCTTTATGCCCTGGCTGAACATATGGTTAATGGCGTTACTCCCTCCACCACCAACGCCAATCACCTTAATCACGTTGGATTGGTTCTTGGGGAGATCGAAGGAAATGTTGTCAAATTCTGTTTTGCTGCTCATATTTTTTCTATTTGTGGTCTTTTTCTTTTTCAGTTTTATTATTCGGCATTGTCCAAAAATTCCTTGAACTTTTCTGCCCATTTATCAAAAAACCTCTTTGAGCTTTTTGATTCCTTTTCTTTGTTTTTTCTGTCCTTTTTTCCTGTTTCCGTTTCTAACTTGGTTTCTGGCTGTACTGATTCAGATGCATCTACTTTAACAGGCGCAACTTCCTCATGGGAAAAACGTTTCATCAATGAAGATTTTTCTTTGCTTTCCAAACTGTTTAACACTAAGCCTACTGCCGTTGCATACATTGGGCTAGTAGTTTCCGCATCGCTATCGCCCGCCAAATGCTCATTTGGATAACCAATACGCGTGTCCATTCCCGTAATGTATTCAACAAGCTGTTTAATGTGCTGAAGCTGCGCTCCACCTCCCGTAAGTACTATTCCCGCAATAAGTTTCTTTTTCTGGTCTTCGTGTCCGTAATTTTTGATTTCCATATACACCTGCTCAATAATTTCGATAACACGTGCGTGAATAATTTTTGAAAGATTTTTTAAACTGATTTCTTTCGGTTCCCTTCCACGCAGGCCGGGAATTGAAACAATCTCGTTATCCTTGTTTTCCCCGGGCCAAGCTGAGCCAAATTTTATCTTCAGCAGTTCTGCCTGCTTTTCAATTATTGAGCAACCTTCTTTTATATCTTCCGTAATCACATTTCCACCGAAAGGAATTACTGCCGTATGACGTATGATTCCGTCTTTAAAAATTGCTAAATCCGTCGTTCCACCTCCTATGTCAATCAACGCAACACCTGCCTCCTTTTCCTCTTGGCTCAACACCGCTTTCGCAGATGCCAAAGGTTCCAGCGTAATTGCCGAAAGCTCAAGTCCAGCACTTTTTATACATCTGCCCACATTTCTGATGGAAGAAACCTGCCCAACTACTACATGAAAATTTGCTTCCAACCTCGCACCGTACATTCCGATAGGTTCTTTAATTTCAGCCTGCCCATCAACCTTAAAATCCTGTGGCAATACATGCAATATTTCTTCCCCGGGAAGCATCACTAACTTGTGTACTTGGTTGCAAAGCCTGTCAATATCTTCTTCACTAATAACGTCCTCGCCATTTGGGCGGGTAATGTAATCGCTGTGCTGAAGACTTCGGATGTGCTGCCCTGCAATGCCCACGACTACCTCTTTTATCTTCAATCCAGAAGATGTTTCAGCATCCTGAACAGCTTGCTGAATGGACTGAATGGTTTGGGTAATGTTATTAACGACACCACGGTGCACACCAAGACTTTTCGCTTTTCCTATTCCCAATATTTCCATTTTGCCATAATCATTTTTCCTACCAATCATTGCGACTATTTTGGTAGTTCCAATATCCAATCCTACAGCAATATTCTCGTTTTCCATGGTCTTACTTTTTTGTGGCGATTACCTGATTGTCAAATTTCAGATTTACATTATTGTATCCATACAGCGTACTGTCCTGTTTTGTTTTCTTATAAAATGCTTTAAAATTTTGAAACTTTTTATCAATGTTTTCAGGTTGTCCAAAAAGCACTTTAAAATCTACCTTCCGTAGCTCTAATTCTATATCACCACCTGTTTTTCGGTTTAAACCCACCACACTGCTTTTCATAAACTCATCGCTTTCAATTTTAAGCAACAAAGGGGTAACTTCAGCAAAATTATTTTTTGAAGTCCCCGTAATTATAGGCACTCTTGCCGAGTACACATCAGACAACGGCATCTTTTTGCCATCAGCGTCCAAGTAATAATCCGGCGAAGCAGATACCCTGCCTATTGGTTTGCGTTGTTCAATTTTAGCCCCTAAGGTACCGTCCACCGATATATAGACCTGAGCATCACGAACCATAGGGTTTTCCAGCAGTCTTTGCTCCATCTTCTTCAAAACTAAAGTTTCTTTACCTATGCTCGTAACCTTGTCATGATTTTGTATCAACAATTTATTAACTGTATTGTAGGTAATAAAGGGGCTATTTTCATCAACAAACACAACGTCTAGTTTTGTGATTTTTCTAGCATCATTTCGCTTTTTCGTGAAGCTGAAAAGGAAGGCCATCAATCCTAGAAGAAATATAAATTTTATAATTTCAATACTACGCTTCATTTTTTAATTTTTGAGTTAACTTATTTACCTCAGCGCCAATGTCACCGGCACCTACAAGCAGTTTTATTCGGCATTTGGATTTCAATAATACTTCGGGCAAAGCTGATTTGAATACCACTCTTTTTTGATCTACATTTATCTTATTTAAAAGCCATTCTGATGTAATTTCTTCAATAGGCTCTTCCCTTGCAGGATAAATATCCAGCAGTACTACCTCGTCAAATTGCGATAGACTTTTTGCAAAACCTTCGGCAAAATCACGTGTTCTGCTGAAAAGATGCGGTTGAAAGACAATCTGTTTGTGATCATCGGGGTACATTTCATCCACAGCTTGAAACAAGGCGTCAATCTCGGTGGGATGATGTGCATAATCATCGATCAAAACCAAACTTTCAGTTTTGATTTTATATGAAAAACGGCGTTTTACGCCTTTAAAAGTTGCCAATGCTTTGGGCAGACGATCGGTTGGGGAGCCTGCTAAAATCGCCATGCCCAAAGCCATTATGGCATTTGTAAGGTTATGTCTTCCAGGAAGACTGAAGGTTAGGTCCTCTAAAGTTCCATTGGGGGTTTTTAAATTAAAAATGTATGCGCCATCTTTAACTTTCACGTTCTGCGCCTCATAATCAGATGGTTCTTCAACGGCAACGGTCATTCCGTCCAGCGGTAGATTCTTCTTGATGAATACGTTTTCATCTTTTTCTACCAATTTAGCAAAGGTTCGAAAAGCGTTTTCTATTTCATTAGCATCTCCATAAATATCCAAATGGTCGGCATCCATTGAAGTTACACAAGCAATGTCTGGCCGAAGCTGAAGGAATGAACGGTCAAATTCATCAGCCTCCACAACAGTTATTTCGCTGCCTTTGTAAATAAAATTTGAATTGTAATTCTCTGCAATTCCACCCAAAAATGCAGTTACGGGCATATTACATTCAGCAAGTAAATGACCTAAAATTGCTGAAGTTGTTGTCTTACCGTGCGTTCCGGCAACGGCGAGGCAAAGGGTGTTTTTAGAAACTTCACCCAAAAGCTGGGCTCGTTTTAAAATTGAAAATTCTTCGGAAAAGAAATAGTTTAAAATCTTGTTACCCCGTGGAATTGCAGGCGTGAAAACCACCAAAACATTTTCTTTTGAAACAACTTCTTTTTGAATTTCAGAAATTTCATCGATAAAAGTCACTGGAATTCCTTCGGCAACCAATTCATCTGTCAAATCTGTCGAAGTTTTATCATAACCAAAAACAGTCTTACCCTGCATTTTGAAATAACGTGCAAGCGCACTCATTCCAATGCCGCCAATACCGACGAAGTAAAAAGTTTGTATTTGGTTTAAATCTTTCAATTTTTGAGTTTCAATAATTTTTCAATCTCTTCAACTATATCCTTGGTTGCATTTGGTTTCGCCAGTTTTTTTATATTTTGCGAAAGGGCTTTTTGTTTTTCTTCTGAAGAAATCAATTCAGAAAATTCATTTTCAAACGTAGAATCCAAATCATTTTCTTTGATCAAAAGCGCTGCATCTTTTTCTGAAATAGCCATTGCGTTTTTAGTTTGGTGGTCTTCGGCCACGTTTGGAGATGGAATAAAAATAACGGGTTTGCCAACCAAACAAAGTTCCGAAACCGAAAGTGCTCCCGCCCGTGAAATGATGAAGTCTGCTGCGGCGTATGCCAAGTCCATTCGGTTTAAAAAAGTGTGGACTTGCACCGTTTCGCTTCCTTTGTTTTTATAGGTTTCTTCGTAATATTTTCCGCATTGCCAAATTACTTGCAAATTGTTTTTTTCGAAAAATGGCAATGATTTTTCTATCAATTGGTTTACTCTTCTTGCACCCAAACTTCCGCCCAAAACCAATAATGTTTTCCTCTCCTTTTTTAAATTGAAGAAAGTCATCCCCTCTTCTTTTTTGGAAGAAATATCCAGAATATCTTGCCTTACGGGATTGCCCGTAACCTTTATTTTTTCCGAAGGAAAGAACCGTTGCATCCCTTCATAGGCCACACATATTTTTTGGACTTTACTGCTCAACCACTTGTTTGTAATTCCCGCGTGACTATTTTGTTCCTGAATCAAACACGGAATACTTCGCAACGCTGCCATTCGCAACAATGGAGCACTTGCATACCCCCCAGTTCCTATCGCGACATTTGGTTTAAAATCTTTTAAAATTTTTTGGGATTTTCGCAAACTGGAAACAAGTTTTAAGGGAAAGGCTAAATTTTGAATCGATAAACTCCGCTGTAATCCAGAAATCCACAGCCCTATAATTTTATATCCCGCTTGTGGTACTTTCTCCATTTCCATTCTATCTTGAGCGCCAACAAACAAAAAATCAGCCTCTGGGAAACGAGTTTTCAACTCATTCGCAATAGCGATGGCAGGGTAAATATGACCTCCGGTTCCGCCGCCCGATATGATGAATTTTAGTTTCAAATCGCTTCGCTTAAAATATCCAATGGGTTTTCTTCTTTGTCTTCTTTTGCAACTATTTCTCTTTTGGCGCTCACGCTCAAAACCATTCCCAAAGCCAAACACGTCATCCAAATAGAGGTGCCGCCACTACTTATCAATGGTAAATTCTGCCCCGTTACCGGGAATAATTCCACCGCAACTGCCATATTTATCATCGCCCGAAAAACGATAGGCATTCCAACTCCAATGACCAATAACTTTCCAAAAACAGAGGTTGATTTATGTGCCACAACTACAATTCGGAAAAGTAAAAACAGATAGAGTACCATTAAAAATAGTCCACCGAAAAGACCAAACTCTTCTACAATTATTGCATAAATAAAATCTGAAGAAGACTGTGGCAAAAAGTTTTTCTGAACACTCTTGCCCGGACCTAAACCCGTTATACCTCCAGAGGCGATAGCTATTTTTGCTTTTTCTATTTGATAGTCAGCTTCAGTGTCTTTATTATCCGTGAAATTTTCCACCCTACTAATCCATGTGTCAACACGGTTGGGAAAAACGCCAGGAAATGCCTTTGCAGATAGTACAAAAAGTGTCAGAAATATTAGTCCAGCACCGAGAATTATGCCCAAATATTTCAGCGGATAGCCCCCTACAAAAACCAACATCACAATCATTAAAAAAAAGATTGCTGTGGTAGAAAAATTTGCGGGAAGAATCAAAGCAAGTACTATAAATACAGGCATCCAAAGTGGTAAAATTGTTTCTTTGAAAGTAACGACTTTATCCTTTATTCGCGATAGATAGCGCGCCACATATGTCATCAAAACTACTCCCGCCAAAGTGGAAGTTTGAAAAGTTATGCCCACAAACGGCAAGCGTATCCAGCGACTGGCGTTTGCGCCTTCAATGGTTGTTCCTTCAGCCATTGTTATAATTAAAAGTAGGATTACAACAGGAATCGCAATAATAGAAAGCCCTCGAAAATAATTGTACGGAATTTTATGGACGCCATACAAAATGGCAAAGCCCAATACCAAATGTGCAAAATGCCTAAACAGATAAGGAAGTGTGCTCCCATCTCCATACAAATATGCCAAATTACTACTCGCACTGTAAACAGGTAAAAAGGAAAACAACGCCAAAAGGCCTACTATTCCCCAGATTGCTCTATCACCTTGTATGTAGCTAAATATGTTTTTCACTTCTGGCTTATTGGTTATTATAAATTCCTCACAGCTTCTTTAAACTGTCTGCCCCGATCCTCGTAGTTTTCAAATAAATCAAAACTCGCACAGGCGGGAGAAAGCAGCACGGTATTGTTACGCTCAGCTAATCTGTATGCAATTTGTACGGCCATCGCCATAGAATCTGTTTCAATAATGGTATCAACAATATTTCCGAAGGCGTTTATAATTTTTTGATTGTCAACACCAAGGCAGATAATTGCTTTCACCTTTTCGTTTACCAAAGGCAAAAGCTCACTGTAATCATTGCCTTTGTCAACACCGCCAACAATCCAAACGGTTGGGTTTTCCATACTATCTAGGGCAAAAAAGGTAGCATTTACATTTGTGGCTTTAGAGTCATTGATATACATTACATTATTGATTTTCAAAACTTTTTCCAATCTGTGTTCTACACCCTGGAAACCCTCCAAACTTTCACGAATGGTCTGTTTCCTAATTCTCAATAATGTAGCTACCATACTGGCGGCCATTGCGTTCTTTAGATTGTGTTCCCCCTGTATTCCGATTGTTGCGATTGGCATAGTAAATTCTGTGTTATTTATTTTTATTATTATTTCGTTGTTTCTTTTAAAAGCCCCCTGATTCAATTCTTTTTTTGTTGAAAAAGGCAGCGGTTGCGATTGTATGGAATTTTGCGAAAGCCATTTCAATATTTCCACATCATCAGCATCATAAATGAAGTAATCCTGTGATGTCTGGTTCATCGCAATCCGAAATTTTGAAGCGATATAATTTTCATATTTATAATCATATCTGTCCAAATGGTCCGGACTCAAATTGGTCAAAATTGCAATGTGCGGCGCAAAGGTTTCAATTCCGTCAAGCTGAAAACTGCTAAGCTCCAGCACGAAATTTTCATATTTTTCCTCGGAAACCTGTTCGGCAAAACTCTTCCCAATGTTTCCTCCCAAAGCCACGTTCAAGCCTTTTTTTTCCATTATTCAACAATTCATAAGTCAAACTTGCAGTTGTTGTTTTTCCGTTACTTCCTGTAATTCCCACGATTGTTGCCTTTGTGAATTTTGAAGCAAATTCAATTTCGGAAATTACCTTCACTGCCTTTTCGTGCAGTTTTTTTATGATTGGTGCCTTATCGGGAATTCCCGGACTCTTCATCACTACATCCGCGAAAAGGATTTTTTCTTCGGAATGGCCTTCCTCTTCCCATTCAATTCCATTATTTATAAGAACTTGTTTGTACTTCTCTTTTATTTTTCCGAAGTCTGAAACAAATACTTCAAACCCCTTTTTTTTTCCTAAAATGGCAGTTCCAACCCCGCTTTCGCCACCGCCCAAAATCACCAATCGTTGTTTCACCTTACCGTATTTTTAGTGTGACAATGGTTATAATTGCCAAAAAAATCCCCACGATCCAAAACCTAGTTACGATTTTACTTTCGTGAAAACCCTTTATTTGATAATGATGGTGCAGTGGCGACATTCTGAAAATGCGCCTCCCCTCACCAAACTTTTTCTTTGTGTATTTGAACCAACTCACTTGCAGAACAACTGATAGGTTTTCCATCAGAAATATTCCACAGAGAATGGGTATCAACAATTCCTTACGCACGGCAATCGCAATTACGGCTATAATTCCACCAATGGTCAAACTTCCCGTATCGCCCATAAATACTTGTGCGGGATAAGTGTTATACCATAAAAACCCTATAAGCGCACCAACGAATGCGGTGGTGAAAATGGTCATTTCGCCCGTATTTGGGATGTACATAATATTGAGATAATCAGCAAAAATCACATTACCAGAAACCCAAGCAAAAAGTGCAAGTGTGATTCCAATAATTGCAGATGTTCCAGCTGCAAGTCCATCAATTCCATCGGTGAGATTAGCACCATTTGAAACCGCAGTTATAATAAAAATCACGATTGGAATAAAAATGAGCCAAACATAACTTTGGTAATTTTTACCTGCCCAACTTATAAGTTCTGAATAATTAAATTCGTTTTCTTTTACAAATGGAATTGTAGTCAACAACGCTTTGTCTTTTACATAAAATTCATTGGTGGGGCCTTTAGCTATTATTTGAGTTTCCGCTCCAGGATTTTCAATATTTCGCTGAACTACAATGTCTGGATGCAAATACATTGTTACTCCTACGAAAATTCCCAAGCCAACCTGTCCAATTATTTTAAATTTTCCCGGCAGACCTTGTTTGTCGTTTTTAAATTTTTTGATGTAATCGTCAATAAAACCAATGGCTCCCATCCATAGTGTGGTAACTATCAGAAGAATCACGTAAATATTTTCCAGCTTCGCGAAGAGCAATACAGGAATCAGCGTAGCGAGAATAATGATGATCCCGCCCATTGTCGGTGTTCCAGCTTTTTCGTTTTGACCTTCCAAACCAAGGTCGCGAATGGATTCACCTACTTGCTTTTTCTGAAGGTATTTGATTATTTTTTTTCCATAAACAGTTGCAATAAATAGCGAAAGAATAACCGCCAAAATCGCTCGAAACGTAATAAAATTAAACAGCCCCGCGCCCGGCACGTCGTATGTTTTATCCAAATATTCAAAAAGATAATAAAGCATTGGCTATTTATTTAAGGCTGTTAAAAGTTGGTTCACTATTTTAAAATCATCAAAATCAAAACGCTCACCGTTAATTTCTTGATAGGTTTCATGGCCTTTTCCTGCAATTAAAATGATGTCGTTTTCCTCGGCTATTTGGCAAGCGATTTTAATGGCTTCCTTCCTATTTGTTATTGAAATCGTTTTTTTATAATGTTCCGCAGGTACACCGGCTTCAATTTGTTCTATAATTTTTTCTGGGTTTTCACTACGTGGATTGTCACTGGTAAAAACCACCTTGGTACTCAAAGAAGCTGCGATATTTCCCATAACCGGGCGCTTTTGCACATCTCGATCGCCCCCACAGCCAACAACCGTTATAACTTCCTCGTTACCGGTGCGGATGCTGTTTATGGTTTCCAAAACATTTTTTAAAGCATCAGGCGTATGCGCATAATCAACAATTGCTGTAATTTTCTTCTCTGAAATTAAATACTGAAACCTTCCGCCAACACTTTCCAAAGTGCTCATAATTTGAAGGATTTCGAGCTCTTCCAATCCTAAGAGTTGTGCTGTTCCGAAGATTGCCAACAAATTATATGCATTAAAGCCGCCAATCAATTTCACCCACAATTCCTGGTTGTTTATTTTCAGAAGTTGTCCTGTAAACTGACTTTCCAATACTTGTGCTTTATAATCAGCATAGGTTTTTAGGGCGTAGGTATATTTCTTCGCTTTTGTATTCTGAAGCATTACCAACCCGTTTTTGTCATCCACATTTACCAGTGCGAAAGCGGTCCTTGGCAGTTCATCAAAAAATGATTTTTTCACATCTCGGTATTCCGCGAAATCCTTGTGATAATCTAAATGATCGTGGGAAAGATTCGTAAAAACGCCACCCACAAAATGTAGCGACTCCGTGCGTTTTTGATGGATTCCGTGGGAACTCACTTCCATAAAACAATATTCCACACCTGCATCTACCATTTCACGTAAATATTTGTTGATGGTCAAAGAGTCTGGCGTTGTATGTGTCGCTTTATACTCGGTATCACCTACCATTATTTTTACAGTGGAAAGCAAACCAGCTTCCAATCCAGCTTTTTTGAAAAGTTGATATAATAATGAAGAAACCGTAGTTTTTCCGTTGGTTCCGGTAATTCCAACTAACTTTAATTCTTCCGAAGGGTTGCCGTAGTAATTGGCGGCCATAATTGCCAATGCTTTATGTGGATCCGCAACCTGGACATAGGTAATTCCATTTACAATATTTTCTGGCAGAGTTTCACAAATAATAGCCAATGCACCTTGATCAGCCGCTTTTTTTATGAATTGATGCCCGTCTGAAACCGTTCCCTTTATCGCAATAAAAACATCGTTTAAAGAAACATTTCTAGAGTCAAATTCCAAATTGTTTATAGCCACGGAAGTACTGCCAACAACACTTTCGATGGTAACTTTGTACAATATGTCCTTTAACAATATCACGATAAATTCAAGGTTATTAGTTGTCCCTTTTTTAAAGTTTCGCCAGATTTTATGGATTGGCTGGCAACTGTCCCATTACCAACAACCTGAACCCTCAAACCAAGATTTTCCAATAGCGAAACCGCATCCATTCCTGCCATTCCGGTAACGTTGGGAATTGTTTTAGCCGGTTGTTGCAACTTTGCATAATACTTTTCATAATCTTTTTCAATCAGTGGATCTGTTTTTTCCACATCTTCCACAGAATCTATTATTTGAGAATCGGTGAAGATTTTTTGGGCGATTCTTTTAAATACTGGACCGGAAACATCGGCGCCATAAAATCCTTTTTTAGTACTTGGTTTATGAATAATTACAATACAGGAATATTTTGGGTTTTCGGCTGGAAAAAAACCTGCAAACGAGGAAATATAGCGGCGATTGCTTTTCCAGTCCGGCATCCAATATTCGGTTTGTGCAGTTCCTGTTTTTCCTGCCATTGAAAAATCTGGGGAATAGAGTGATTTTCCCGTTCCACGCTTAACAGTATTTTTCATGATTTCCTTGATTTCACGCAAGGTTTCATCTGAACAGATTTTTGGATTGATAATTTTGGTATCGTATATAGTTACTTTTTCATTCCAGGCCCTAACTTCTTTTATAAAGCGCGGTTTTACCATGACGCCGTTGTTCGCAATAGCATTGTAGAATGTAAGTGTTTGCAAAGGGGTCAGCCTTAAACCATATCCATAAGACATTGAAGGCAGCGCGTTTCTACTCCACTTTTTGTCTCCCGGCTGAGGAATCATTGGCATTCCTTCCCCTTTTATGGAAACTCCTGTTTTTTCATTTAAGTGCCAGCTCTTTAAACGGCTAATAAATTTATTTGGATTTTTGGAATATCCATTGTCAATGATTGTTGCCAACCCAATATTTGAAGAGACCTCTAAAGCCTTTGCTGCTGAAATTTTTCCGTAGCCGCCACGATGAGAATCATTAATAGGCTTTCCATAGAAAACTTTTCTGCCATTTCCGGTGTCAACAACGGTACTAGTATCAATCACTTTGTCTTCTAACGCAGCCATCATTGCCATCACTTTAAAAGTAGAGCCCGGTTCGTGCGACTCGCCAATGGCGTAATTTAGCTTTTCATAATAAGTTCCTTGAGAAGTACGCCCAAGGTTTGATACAGCTTTTATCTCACCAGTGGCAACTTCCATCACAATTACGCTTCCGTGTTCAGCTTCGTAATACTCTAACTGCTTCAACAACGCGTGATGCGCAATATCCTGGATGTTTACATTTATGGTAGAAACAATATCGTAACCGTCTTGGGGCTCAATTTCGTTGTCATCAAATATAGGCTTCCATTGGCCCTGGGCAATTTTTTGCTTTAAACGATGACCGTCTTTTCCGGTTAGTAAATCATTAAAAGCTCCCTCAAGACCAACAGCGTAGTAGCCTGGCCGATCAAATGCTTCATCGCCAACGGTACGCTGTGCAATTTTACCAATAGGATGTTCGCGAACGGTTCGTTGCTCTACGATAATTCCACCTTTATAGGGTCCTTTTCGGAAAAGTGGCAGGTTTTTCACTTTTATATAATCTGAATAGCCCAGATTTTTTACGATAAGCAAATACCTGTTTTTATCGGCACGCGCTTTTCTGAACATGTTTTGGTAATGCGAAACCGATTTGCCGAACAGTTTGCTCAACCCTTCGGAAAGCGGCTTCAAATTTTCCTTGAAATCTTCGGAAGAAACCGTTACCGCATCAAAACGGATATCGTATTTAGGGACCGATGTAGCCAAAAGGCTGCCGTCATCTGCATAAACATTGCCTCGATTGGCGGGAATAACAAAATTCTTGGTGGTGTTTTCTTTGGCTAGTTCTCTATATTTTTCACCATCCGCAAACTGAATATTCATTAGTTTTATGCTTATGGCCAAGGCGAAGAGAAACATACATCCAGCAATGATGTATAAACGGTTTAGTATGTTTTTTTCTTCGAAAGCCATTTTTCAGTTATCAGTTGTCAATTGTTATTTCTTTTCGTTTTTTGCTATTTTTTCTTTTCAATAATTCGAATTCTCTTTGGTGGGTTTGATGATGGCTGTAAACCACGATTTTCCATTGCTACTATAATTTTGCTTTCCATTCTTGCCTGCATCAACAGCATTCGCACGTCAACATATTCGCTTTTAAGCTCTTTTACCTGTGCGTTCAATTTTGAAATTTTATGTACTTTTTTGTCTGCACTATGTGAGCTGCCAATCATAATTAAGGCCAACACAGAAAGGAAAATGATGAAACGCCAGTTTTTCAACGCGTCATCACTAACCAAAAATTTTCCTTTTATTATGTTGTAAAAACCTTCTTTCATTTTTTATTGAATTCGTGAATCTGTGAGTTTGTGAATTAGTGAATTCGCAAAACCTAGACTCTCTTTATTCTTTCATCTATTTTCTTTTCCTGAAAAAACTATAGTTTTTCAGCTATACGCAGCTTTGCGCTTCGGGCTCGGTTATTTAGTTTTATTTCTTCTTCGGAAGGAATTATAAATTTTCCAACTGCTTTAAAAGGAACTTCTACTCTTCCAAAAACATCCTTTTCAGGTTCTCCTTCAAACATTCCGTTTCTTATAAATCGCTTCACCAATCTATCCTCCAAAGAATGATAGCTTATCAAGCTTATTCTTCCTCCAGATTTTAAAACATCATTTGTTTGAAGTAAAAATTCTTTCAGCGCTTCTAATTCTTGATTAACCTCAATCCTAATTGCCTGATAGATTTGGGCCAAAATCTTGTTTTCTTTATGCGCCGGCAGAAATCTCCCGAGCACTTTTTTAAGTTGTTCCCCGGTCTTTATTTTTTCGTTTTCACGAGCCTCAACAATTACTCGTGCCATTCCGGCAGCACTTCGCAATTCGCCATAATTGGAAAGCACGCTTCGCAGCTTCGCTTCTTCATATTTATTCACTACCGTATATGCTGAAAAATTGCTGTCGCGGTTCATCCGCATATCCAAATTGGCTTCAAAACGGGTTGAAAAACCTCTTTCAGCAACATCAAATTGATGTGAGGAAACTCCAAAGTCTCCCAAAATTCCATCAACAATTTTATAACCGTGAAACCTGAGAAATTGCTTTAAAAATCTAAAGTTTTGATTAATCAGCAGGAACCGAGAATCGTCAATTGCGTTTTCCAAAGCGTCCTTGTCCTGATCAAAAGCAATGAGTTTTCCATTAGACCCCAAACGTTTAAGAATTTCGCGTGAGTGACCACCGCCGCCAAAAGTTACATCTACATAAACTCCGTCCGGTTTTATGTTTAGCCCATCTACAGTTTCTTTTAGCAAAACTGGATTATGATATTCCATCACCATCATTGCTTTTGTTTCCCATTACTTCTTCAGCCAAATCAGCAAAGTCGTTTGCGGCATCATCAATGGCCTGTTCGTATTTGTCTTTATCCCAAATCTCTACAATGTTTATTGCGGAAGAGATTACCAATTCCTTACTTATTCCCGCGAAAGAAAGCAGGTCTTTCGGAATTAATAAACGGCCTGTAGAATCAAGTTCCACGGTTTTTACACCCGCAGTGAACCTTCTAATAAAATCATTATTTTTTCTGTTGAAACGGTTGAGTTCTCCCATTTTCAACATCAGCGCATCCCATTCTTTCATCGGGTACATTTCCAGACAAGGCTGGAATACAGCACGCTTAATTACAAAACCCTCTGGAGCTACCGATGCCAACTGCTTTTTTAAAGGCGCTGGCACCATGACCCGTCCCTTTACGTCTGCTTTACATTCGTATGTCCCTATTAGATTGAGCATTGTGAAAATCCCCTGTTTGCAATTAATTGTTTCAAATATATATAACTTTTACCACATTTTACCACATTCTACCACTTTGTTGATAAGTTTTACCACTTTGTAGATAAAGTGAAATCGAAACAGGAAATAACAAAGCCTGTTTTTAAATAGACCTTATGAAATAATTTTGTTTACTTTTGTCTTTCTAAATTGCAGCAACCAGGCATGTCGGAAAACTTAAAGAAAGAAGGAAAATTTTCATATTTAGAAATAGGTGAAGGCACTCCAATAATCATCCTTCACGGGCTTATGGGCGGGTTGAGCAATTTTGATGGCGTTGCAGATTTCTTTCCGCCAAAAGGCTACAAAATTTTAATTCCAGAATTGCCCATTTACAAGATGACTTTATTGCGTACCAATGTGAAAAATTTCGCAAAATATGTAGCGCAATTTATTGACCATCTGGGTTATGAAGAAGTGATTCTTTTGGGAAATTCTCTGGGTGGACACATTGGCCTTTTATGCACAAAAATGTATCCTGAAAAAGTGAAAGCTTTAATAATCACAGGAAGCTCTGGTCTTTATGAGAGTGCGATGGGCGAAAGTTACCCAAAACGTGGCGATTATGAATATATCCGTCAAAAAGCAGAAAATGTTTTTTATGATCCTGCTGTTGCAACCAAAGAAATTGTTGATGATGTTTATGAAACCGTAAACGATAGAAACAAACTGATACGAACCCTTGCCATCGCGAAAAGTGCCATAAGGCACAACATGTCAAAGGATTTACCAAAAATGCACACCCCAACCTGCATAATTTGGGGTAAAAATGACAATGTAACCCCTCCAGAAGTTGCAATAGAATTTGATGAGCTTTTACCAGATTCGGAATTATTTTGGATTGACAAATGTGGCCACGCCGCAATGATGGAACATCCCGATGAATTTAATGAACTTCTGTATTCTTGGTTGGAAAAACGGGGATACTAACCATCGCTGCCTTTCGGCTGCGTTCAAAATGGTAGGTTTCGGGTTTCATACTCAATACTAATTTCTCAATATTAAAAAAATGCAAATCAAATCGGCGGAATTTTTGATGAGCAACAGTGAAGTTGCCAAATGCCCCAAAGACCGTTTGCCGGAATATGCTTTTATTGGGCGTAGCAATGTGGGAAAATCTTCTTTGATAAATATGCTAATGCTGCGCAAAAGTTTGGCAAAAACTTCTGGAAGACCCGGAAAAACACAGCTCATCAATCACTTCCTTATAAATAAAAATTGGTATTTGGTAGATTTGCCCGGTTACGGCTATGCACGTGTTTCTAAAACCAGTAAAAAGACTTTTCAGAAATTCATTACCAATTATTTTGAAAAGAGAGAGCAAATGGTGCTCGCTTTTGTTTTGGTAGATTGCCGGCACGAACCGCAACCTATTGATATGGAGTTTATGCAATGGATGGGCGAAAGCGGTATTCCTTTCAATATCATTTTTACAAAAGCAGACAAATTGAAACCAAATGCTTTGGAACGAAACATTGCCGCTTACACTGAAAAAATACTGGAAACATGGGAAGAAATGCCTCCGTTTTTTGTTACTTCTGCCAGTGATTCCACGGGAAGGGACGAAGTGTTGAATTATATTGATGAATTAAACAATTCTATTCAAACTTCCGAATTTTAAATTTTCCTAGCCCCGCTTCAGCTCTAGCTTCTCTGCAAAATAATCACAAAAATCACGCATAGTGTCGCTCATTCTATCATCATTGGTCGCACGCTGAAAAGTATCTGCCATTGCGCTTAAAGTCTGGTGAAAGAAAATTTTCATTTCGTCCACCGGCATATCCTTTGTCCATAGATCTATTCTAAGCGATTCCTTGCTTTTGCTGTCCCAAACCGATAGCATCACTGCTTTGGTCTCTTCATTAGAAACACCGCCGTCTTCAGCGGTCCACTTTATGTTTTCAGGAATCTTGTTTTCGTCAAGACCTATGTCTAGTTTTATTTCAGATGTATGTTTTACTGCCATTATTTCTTTGGTTTGTATTTTGAATTTGTAAATATTTCTTCAGCATCTGTAATCATTAATTGCTGAGTGGATGTTTTATTGTTTTCCATATAGGCACGGACAATTTTCCATCCCAAATAACGCCCCAACATTCCAGGGGATTCGTTGTCTATTTCAAGATAGAACTTTGAAAAGGGGGCGGGGCTTATAAACCGTGCCCCAAGTTTTGGGTCTGTACTGTAGAGCAATTCCTTTTCAATAAAATAGCGCCACATATATTCCTCGTTCTCTTCGGCCCATTGAAACTCTTCTGCGGTATAGCCTATTTTTTCGGCATCTGAGGCATTTGGAAGCCATAAATCTTTCAAATAAAGTTCTTTTCCAAAGTAAATAATCTGTCCCAGAAAAGTAGCTTTACTGGGTGGTTTTATATACTGACTTGCATAGGTTTCAGCCACATCGGGACCTATTTGCGAAGGTTTCATTTCTTTGGAAATATACTTATCAATGCCTTCATAAAAACGGTGATTGGCCCCCAGATAATTGTCCAAACCAACAACCAGCATACTATCCGCAAGTATGACCTTGTTTCGATAATCTACGTCTGAAGTAGTGGTCACCACTAATGGGGCGGTGAATTTCGGGAAGTAATATTTTATATGTTGAAACAATGGAACAAATATCTCTTCCAAAGACTCCCCACTCGGAAAGGTTTTTGCAACTTCTTCTTCTAGCTGGTTTTGTAGTGTATCATTTAATTTTTCAATCCATATACTATCGCCGTACTGTTTTGGGAAAAATGCCGGAAATTCAGCTTTCAACGATGGAAGCGTTTCGGGAGTAGTAGCCGCAAACTTCTTATCAAAACGGATAATTTCCACATTTATAGGAATTTTTTCAATCTCCTTTTCAACCTTGCTCCCGTCGTTACAGGCAAAAAAGAAAACACCCAAGAGAACCATTGCGCAATATTTCATCATAGAAAAAATGTTATTGTTGGTTAACGCAATTCCTTTTTATTAATTTTATCTTTAACCACTTTTGCGGTGCAAAGGTATTATTATAAAAGATTAAAAACACAGAAAATGCATACTGAAAAAGTGATAGACCACATTGTAAACTGGTTAAAAAATTATGCTGTAAATGCAAAAATGGAAGGTTTTGTAATTGGCATTAGCGGCGGAATTGATTCTGCCGTAACCTCAGCTTTATGTGCAAAAACAGGGCTTAAACTTTTATGTGTGGAAATGCCCATTCATCAGGCATCATCACAAGTAAGTCGCGCAGTCAATCATATTGCTTGGCTAAAGGAAAATTTTCCAAAAGTTGAAAAAATTGAAGTAAATCTCACCCCTGCGTTCGATTCTTTGATTACCGCTTTACCAAAGGTTGAAAAAGAAGAAGACCGTTATATGTCACTTGCTAACACTCGTGCCCGTTTGCGCATGACAACACTTTATTATTTTGCGGCTTTGCAAAAATATTTAGTGGCGGGAACTGGAAATAAAGTTGAGGATTTTGGTGTGGGCTTTTATACAAAATACGGCGACGGCGGTGTGGATTTAAGCCCTATCGCCGATTTGATGAAGAGTGAAGTCTATGAAATTGCACGTTTCTTGGGAATAAATAAAGAAATAATTGTAGCGGCACCAACAGATGGATTATGGGGAGATGACCGAACAGATGAAGACCAACTTGGCGCAAGCTATGACGAACTGGAATGGGCAATGAAAATGAATGAAAACGGCAAAACCAGTTCAGATTTTTCGGGAAGGCAAAAAGTAGTTTTTGATATATTCCATAGATTGAATCAAGCAAACCAACACAAAATGGCGCCAATTCCTGTCTGCGAAATACCAGCCAAATATAAATAAACTTGTTATTTACCGAATAATTTAACCATTAAACGAAAGGTTTAGCATTCTTACTGGTAAGATTTTATATATTCAAAATGTAGTATTAATATTACGTTCTCAAACCTCAACCCCAAATCTGAAGGTTTTATATTTTTAAGAAATTTATAAATACAATAGGATGAAAAAAGTTGTAATTGCAGACCACCACCCAATAACTAGAAAAGGTGCTGAAGTATTGCTGAATAACACAAATGAATATTCAATAGTCGGAAAAGTTTCCCGCGGATCTGAATTGCTAAAATGTTTGGAAAAAGAGCGTCCCGATATTTTGTTGTTGGAATTAGACATACCAGAAATTAATGGTTTCCACGCTCTTAGAAGTATTAGGGAAGAGTTTCCAAGAACACGAATTGCTATTTTTTCATCACATCCAGAAGAAATTTATGCTTTGCGATCTATAAAATCCGGTGCTGCAGGATACATTCCAAAAACATCTTCAGAAGTAATTTTTCTTCAAGCCATTAAACGTGTTGCAACAGGCGGTGTATTTTTGAATGAGGAACTTTCGGCCGCCTTCAACAACAAGTCTATAAATGACAATACGATTATGGGGCGTTATAAAAAACTTTCCGCCCGGGAGATTGAAGTGCTGAACTTACTTTCCAACGGAAAGCGTAACAAAGACATAGCTACACTCCTGGAAATAAACGAAAAAACAGTGAGCACCTATAAAACACGTTTGCTGAAAAAACTAAAAGTGACTAGCTTGGCTGAATTGATAAACCAAGCCCGATTGTTTCAATTCAATTGATTTACAGCACTCTGTTTAATTTATTGGAAAGTACTTTTTTAAGGCTTATATAATCCACAATTTCTTGTAAACCAGATTCCTTTTCAAGATTTTCCTCCTGCTTCATTGCTTCAGAAAGTTCATTTATTTTCTGTGAAACCAAATGTCTTCGCAGATTGAGTATTGTCTCACTAACCATTTGTGCAATAGTCTGCTCTTTTGCCTTCACGTATATTTCCTTTCGCCCCCAATTGCTTAAGGAATACCTTTCTTCTTCCATCAAAATGTGCGTAACAGAAGACGCCATTTCGGGGTTTAATTCATTGATGAAGGTTTCGGCTTTGGCTTCCGGATTTTGGTTAAAACGGTTAACTACTTCAAAATATAGCTCTTTAAATTCTGGGTTGGTAAATTCTATTTCATCTTCCTGAAGATCGAGATATATTTTTTCAAAAACGCGCGACTTGTGAGTTTCTGGCTTTAATGTGATTTCCCCTTTTTCATCAGCTTCCAAGATTAACTCCTCAAAATCCTCTTCCACATTGCCATAGAGAAGCAGTAATTCAATTATTTTTTGCTCCAACTGAAACTGAACATCAACCTTTTCAATCTTTTTTTCTGAAGGAATTACTTCAAAAGCCTCCTGTGGAACAGTAACCTTTTTTAAAGAGTCTTTTCTTTCCTTTTGAAAAATTTGTGCAAGTGTATTGAAAAGCACTTGTTCCGAAATGTCCATAATTCGTGAACACTCCTTAATGTAAACTTCTCGCTTTATAACATCGGGAATTTTCGCGATGCTGTTGACCATATCGTGTATGGTTTCAGACTTTTTTATAGGATCATTTTTTGCTTCTGAAGCAAGTAAAGAAGCCTTGAAAGTGACAAAATCTTTGGCGTTTTCCTCTAAATAAAGCGTCAATTCTTCCAACGAATTTTTTCGCGAAAAACTATCGGGATCCTCGCCTTCGGGGAAGGTGCATATTTTCACGTTCATCCCTTGTTCCAAAATCAAGTCAATGCCACGAAGGGAAGCTCGAAGGCCTGCGGCATCGCCATCAAAAAGAACGGTAATATTTTTTGTGAGGCGATTTATAAGCCTGATTTGTTCTGAAGTCAATGCCGTTCCCGAAGAAGAAACCACATTGTGGATACCGGTTTGGTATAACTGAATTACATCGGTATAGCCTTCCACCAAATAACAATTATCCTCTTTGGCAATGCTCTGCTTGGCGTGAAAAATACCGTAAAGCACTTTGCTTTTATGGTAAATATCACTTTCGGGAGAGTTTAAATATTTAGCCGCCTTTTTGTCAGAAGTTAAAATCCGACCCCCAAAACCAAGGGTACGGCCGCTCATGCTAAGGATTGGAAACATTACCCTTCCCTTAAACCGATCAAACTGTTTTTCTTCTTTTACAATTGATAGCCCGGTCTTTTCCAAAAACTCCAGCTTATAGCCTTTTTTAATAGCGTGGCCAGTAAAAGCATCCCATGAATCGGGTGAATAGCCCAGTTCAAATTTTTTGATGGTTTCCTCAGCAAAACCTCTCTCTTTGAAATATGAGAGCCCAATCGCTTTGCCTTCTTCGGTTTTTAAAAGCGTGTTATGAAAATACTCTTTCGCGAATTCACTGACCAAATAAAGGCTTTCGCGCTCATTGGCCTGTATTTTGTCTTCAGCAGTTTGTTCGGTTTCCTCTACTTCAATTCCGTATTTTTTTGCCAAAAATTTTATGGCCTCGGGATAGGTAAAATGTTCGTGCTCCATCAAAAACGCAACAACGTTCCCTCCTTTTCCGCTACTGAAATCTTTCCAAATTTGTTTAACGGGCGATACCATAAAACTCGGTGAGCGCTCATCGGTAAATGGACTTAGGCCTTTATAGTTGCTTCCTGATTTCTTCAAATGAACAAAATCGCCGATTACCTCCTCAACGCGGGCGGTTTCAAAAACATTGTCTATGGTGGTTTTGGAGATCAGATTGTTGGATTTTAGAATTGTAAAAATAGGGATATTAAGAAAAAGAAACCTGCACGAATTTTAAAAATCCATGCAGGTTTTAAACAACGAATAATGAAAGGGTTTATGGCTAATCTAAATCAAAACGAAGGCCCAGGGAAACATTACGCTGTTCTATAGGGTTGTTTTTAAAGATTGTATTTAAGTCATATTTTGCATAAACGGCTACACCCTGCCAGCCTATATAAGCGCTTAAGCCATAAATGAATTTATTTGTGTTGTAATCTGCTTTTAATTTTAGCCTTTGGTCTTCACCATCTTCTTCAAATTTTAGTTTTTGGCGGGAACCTAGGTTTATTCCAGCATAGCCACCAAGACCTATTTTTATTTGGTTTTCAGTTTTATAACGAAAGTAATCATCGTGCTCTTCCTTTTTGGATGGACCAAGTTCAAAGTGGATTGGAACGACAAGGTTGTCCATTCTAAATTTTGACTTATCCAAATTCAATGGATAGGTTTGCAGTTCAGTCTGTTCTCCAGTATCTACATAAAAACGATTGTCCGTTGGTTTCAACCCATTAAACTGAAAAGAAACCCCATATTTTATTCTAAGGAAATTAGTGTTTTTGAAAACGCGGGTTTTCCATGCCCAACCTATTTCTGCAAAACGACTGCCGGCAACTTTGAAATCTGAATCCTGTAAAGATTCTCCTTTTGTAATTACATTGTTCAAACCAAAAGCAAATACCATGTCTGAGGTAGTGCGACGGTCATATTTGCGTTTTTTATTTTTGGGACCAATATATAGAACGTTTTCATTTTCACTATTTTTTCCACTGGAACCAATACGAATAATCATTCCATTGACTTCATCTTCTTCAATGCTTCCGTTTCGTTTTAAGAGTGCTACTTTATTATCTATTATGGCAAGGCGATTTTCAATATTCAGCGCATGTATTTCTGCGGCTTCTTTTTTTAGGGTTTCGGCCTCAGATTCTTGAATGTTCTCACTTTGTAAACGGGCATTGATGCTTTCTACTTCAGCTTTTAAAGCTTCCTTTTCTTCTTGGATTATCTTTTCTTTAAGATTGGTAAGCTGCTCTATGGAAGTCTGTGTGTCGTGGCCGGTTTCCTGCGCATTGGCTAAGCATGATGCAAGCAACCAGATTGTAAGGGTGATTGTGAGTGTAATTAATGATTTCATAACTGTTCGATTTTTGATTAATGATGATGAATGTTTATTGTTTATTGCTCATTGTTTATTGAACATTGAAAATGGCTAATCGTTTCTTTCTGTAACTGCAGTGCGCACTTTTTGAAAGCCTTCGCCAAGGGCATCAAATACTTTGTCCCTAAAACTTTTTTCTAGTTCCCACTCTACATCTTCAAGCAATGCAGCGGCATCAACCTTAGGACTGCTGAGAATTCGTTGGGTTTGAATATCGCGATGGGCGCTGTTTAGCAACGCTTCCACTTCGGCGGCGGTAACTTCAGTGTTGTTTTCCTGCAATTTTTTAACTGATGCAACCACTTCATCTACCTTGGCATTAAAAATCCTGTCTTCTTCAGAAGGAACGGGCTTCTCAAAATTAATGGGCTGTTTCGCTTCAGTTTGTTCGGCTATGGCATCGGTCTTTTCAATCTTTTCTTCAACGGCAGATTTTTTTGTCCCAATGGGCTGTGGAAGGAGTTGCGATTTATTTGAACGGGGCGTTTGTTTATTTTCCTGTTGCTTTTCAGAAATATTTTTATCATTCTTTTTTTCTTCCGAAGCAATTTCTACCTTATTTATAGTTTGAGGAACAATTTCAGGATTATCTTCAACTTTGGGCTGTTCTATAGTTTCATTTACTATTTGATCTTTTATTTTAAGATTATCTTGATTATAGAAAATTGAAGCCAAAATAATGAAGCCCACAAAACTTGCGGCGACGTAATACCAAAGCAAAGTTTTCTTTTTAGGTTGTTCAGCATCAAGTTTTGCCTCCAACTTTTTCCAAACCTCAGCAGAAGGCTTTAGTTCCCTCGCTTCCAGCTTTTCGCGAATATTGTCTTCCAATTTATAGGGTGCCATAACTTAAATTGTTTTGTTGTTTAACCATATTTTGAAGCATCTTGCGTGCTTTGAACAGTTGTGTTTTTGATGTGTTCTCGTTTATCTGTAACAACTCTCCTATTTCACTGTGTTTGTAGCCCTCAACCGCATAAAGTATAAAAACCGTTTTGTAACCGTCCGGCAGACTGTCTATCATCTTTTGGATATCGGCTTCTTCAAGTTCGGTTTCAATAAAGGTGGAATGCTCTGCGGTGTTTTCTATTTCGGTTTCGGAAATAAAGTGCAGTTTTTTATCCTTCCGAAGCTGTGAAATACTTTCGTTCACCATTATCCTTCTGATCCAGCCTTCAAAACTGCCTTCGTTTTTAAAATCCTTTAAATGTGTAAACATTTTAAAAAAACCAGAAAGCATTACTTCTTCGGCCAAATCGTTATTTTTTAAATATTGCCTACACACGCCCAGCATTTTTGGTGAAAAAAGTTCATACAATTGATGCTGCGCACGGCGGTCGCCTTTGGATGCACTAACTATCAACTTTGAGTAGTTTTTATGTAATGGGATAATTTTCAAAATACGCTTCGCTGTTAAAGCTTCTATTTTAATAGACGCACGTTTTTGAAGAATAGTTGCCTAATGGGGGAAAAAATTCAAGTCTCAGTTTAAAAACACTACCTAACGAATCCAGGTTTAGCAAATTTACTTTTTTCGGTCAATAACGTAATTCACCATCAACTCAAGCGATTCTTTATACGGCGAAGCGGGATAGGTTTCCAAAAGTTGCAATGCTTCTTGTTGGTATTCCTTCATTCTTGCAACGGCATAATCCAAACCGCCATTTTTCTTAACAAAAGTGATCACTTCCTTAACGCGCTGTTTGTTCTTATTATGGTTTTTAACCGAATTGATAAGCCATTTTTTTTCTTCGGAAGTGGAATTGTTTAGCGCATATATTAAAGGTAGCGTCATTTTTTGCTCCTTAATATCGATGCCTGTGGGTTTGCCGATGTGTTCATTTCCGTAATCGAAAAGATCATCCTTTATTTGAAAAGCTATACCTATAAGCTCTCCAAATTTTCGCATCTTTTCAACTTCCTCATCGGGAGCCATTACGGAGCGGGCTCCCATTGCGCAACAGGCAGCAATAAGGGTTGCTGTTTTTTGGCGGATTATTTCAAAATACACTTCTTCTGTAATATCCAGCTTTCGGGCTTTTTCAATTTGAAGCAATTCGCCCTCGCTCATTTCTCGTACGGCTACTGAAATTATTTTCAGTAAATCAAAATCCTCGTTGTCAATAGAAAGCAGCAATCCTTTTGAAAGCAAATAATCGCCAACAAGTACGGCGATTTTATTTTTCCAAAGTGCATTTATGGAGAAGAATCCTCGACGGCGGTTACTATCGTCCACAACATCATCGTGCACCAAGGTTGCGGTGTGGATAAGCTCTATAACGGAAGCGCCCCGATATGTGCGTTCGTTCACTTCACCATCACCAGTCATTTTTGCAATTAGGAAAACAAACATTGGGCGCATCTGTTTTCCTTTTCGGTTTACAACATAATGTGTTATTCTATTGAGAAGTGAAACTTTGGAAGACATAGAAGCTGTGAACTTTTTTTCAAAAAGCTCCATTTCCTTTTCAATGGGAAGTTTGATGCGCGAAACTATCTTCATAAAGGCTCAAAGATAGGGAAATTTGAATGACGGTTTTTGAATTAAACCATTTCTAAAAACAAAGAAAATAGAAAGGTGCTTATTGCTTGTTTGCCAACTGCCCGCAAGCTGCATCAATATCTTTACCTCGGCTTCGGCGGACGGTAACTGGAATTCGGTCATGTTCCAATGCTTCAATATAATCATCGATAATTGTTGAAGAAGCTTGCTGAAAATACCCATCGTCAATCGGGTTGTATTCAATGATATTTACTTTGCACGGCACATATTTGCAGAAAGTAACGAGTGCTTCAATATCAGCCCACTTATCATTGATGTCTTTCCAAACAATGTATTCATAAGTTATTTTACGTTTGGTCTTGCTGTACCAATATTCCAAAGATTCGCGAAGATCTTCCAAAGTAAAGTTTTTGGCAAAAGGCATAATCTGCTCACGTGTTTCCTGAATTGCGGAATGTAGTGAAACGGCAAGGTTAAATTTCACTTCATCATCAGCCAATTTTTTTATCATTTTAGGTACGCCGGAGGTGGAAACTGTGATTCGCTTTGGAGACATCCCCAAACCTTCATCACTAGTAATTTTCTCGATAGATTCCAGAACGTTTTTATAGTTCATCAACGGTTCGCCCATTCCCATAAACACAATATTGGAAAGGGGTTGGTTATGATACAGACGGCTTTCTTTATCAATGGCTACTACTTGATCATAAATCTCGTCTGGGTTTAGGTTCCGCATTCTTTTCAGTCTGGCCGTAGCACAAAAAGTACAGTCCAAACTGCAGCCCACTTGCGAAGAAACGCAGGCAGTAGTTCGTTTTTTTGTTGGAATTAAAACGGATTCCACAACCAAGTTATCGTGGAGCTTAACCGCATTTTTAATAGTGCCGTCATTACTTTTTTGAATAAAATCAACTTTTATATGGTTGATTACGAAATTTTCATTTAGGTGTGCGCGAGTCTCTTTTGAAAGATTGGTCATATCATCAAAACTGTGAATGCCTTTCCCCCAAAGCCATTCATAGACCTGCGTTCCACGAAAGGCTTTGTCGCCAATACTTACAAAAAAACTTCTAAGTTCTTCTTTTGAAAGTGCCCGTATGTCCTTCTTTTCTGAAACCATCGTGCAAAATTAGGGTATTTAAAGTAAAAAAGCCCCTTTCCTTTTCAGAATAGAGGCTTAACATACAAATAGAATTATGGTTTATTTTTTTATAATTATCTTTTTGGTAATAGAATCGTTACTGTCTTCATCCACTAAATGAAGGAAATAAACTCCTTCAGAAAGATCATCAACAGCAATGGTATTCATTGTATTGGATAAAGAACCTGAATGAATTTGCTGGCCCATAACATTGGAAAATATATATGACAAATGTGGATACCTATTATTCATCACTGTGATGAGAGTACTTGCCGGATTTGGATAAATTTTAAGATCGCCTATAAGTTGGAAATCAGGTGTATTCAACAAATTCTGAAGTGTTTCAATTGCTGTGTGTCCTGTATTTGTTGGATCCAACCAATCTTTTAAACGTGTTTCAGGGGCATTCCCATTGTTCCAAGAAATACCGAATCTTCCATAAATATCGTAATCGTTATTGTTCTCCAAACCGGTACAGGCAGATTGTCCAGCATACAATTGCCCAATGAGCCTTCCGTTTTGGTCAAAAAGAGGCGAGCCTGAAGAACCACTTTCAGTTGTACCTATTTCCCAACCATTTCCAGGTCCATGGGTGCCACCACCAATTAACCATACTTGAGTGCCATTGGCATCTACTTTCTGAGCTCCAGAATCATCACGGCATATCTTCATAATATCACCGTTTGGATGATGTATTCCCACTTCAAACTGCGGGTTGGTATCAGAATTATCCCAGCCTGCAAAGGCAACATCCCAAGATTCAGGAATGGGGTTAAAAAGTTCAACCAATGCAAAATCGCTCAAACTATTTTTTGCCCTTAGTTCGGCGCCACTGACCGTAAAGTTTGTCTGCAAATCGCCACTATCTCCTCCCGAAGCACAAACTGGTGTTGGACTGACCCAATTGAATCTGGCAGACCAAAGCGCAGGGTTACTATTTTCCAAACAATGGTTCGCAGTCAACAAATAAGGAGTTTTATCATTTAAGGCATTATTAATAAGCGAGGCAGAGCACAGATGGCCATTGCCCAAATTGAGCAACGCGACTGCTTTTTTTACCAAATCTTTCTTTTGGTCAAAATCATTCCCTATGGGGCAATTAACGTCATAATTACATTCACCAGAATCATTCAATCCCCGATTATCATCAACCAGAACGTTTACCCTTCCCATTCTATAACCGTGAATAACACTTTCAATATTAAGTCTCGGCGAACCTTGGGTTCTGGGTGGTTGATAATATTCTATCCAAATAATATCACCTTCTACGAACCAAGTCCCCAGTTGACCTCCACTAGAGTTTTGATTATTTGTTAAAGCTGAAATAATATCGGTGCGATCGTCATTATAAAGTTGTAGCCGAGAGCCCCTTGGCAAAAAGAAATCATTAAAATTTACACTTAAATTTAATGCCCCAGCAGATTGAATAGTGGCTTGCCAAATTCTTCCGCCGTCAGGTAAAACAGTCCAAAGACCGCCCTGCTGCATGTTCAAGCTTAAAGGAATTTCAATACCATAGCGCCAGGGCATGGTTTTATCCAAATCATTGATACTGTCTTGTTGAACTATATTTTCAAAGTCTATGGTAGGAAGCCGAATAATATTGGGTACTATTTCAAGATTTAAGTTCCAACTTTCAGGCAAATCATTTCCTCCACCCTGCGAAAAGGCGGTAAAAATTGTGCAAAATAAAAGGATGAAAAGCGTAGTTTTTTTCATTCCAGCTGATAGTTAGTCTTAAATTAAGGATGACTAAGGTAAATTTTTATTTTGACATTTGAAAACCAAACGCTTATAAAATAAAAAGTCCTGATTTTCATCAGGACCTTTAAGGGTTTATACAGTATGTTTTAAATAATTAGCATTGCATCGCCATAGGTGTAAAATCTATACTTTTCTTTAATAGCCTCGGCATAAGCTTCTTTTATAAAATCATGTCCAGCAAAGGCTGAAACCATCATCAATAATGTGGATTTCGGTGTGTGAAAATTCGTTACCATTGCATTCGCGATACTAAAATCATAAGGAGGGAAAATGAATTTATTTGTCCATCCGGCATAAGCATTCAACGTATGGTTTGAAGAAACCGAGCTTTCCAAGGCGCGCATTGCTGTTGTCCCTACAGCACAAATGCGTTTTTTCTTTTTAATCCCTGTATTTATAATAGCTACAGCTGTTTGGTCAATACTCATTTCTTCAGAATCCATTTTGTGTTTTGAAAGATCTTCAACCTCAACAGAACTGAAAGTTCCCAAACCAACATGAAGCGTAACTTCAGCTATGTTTACACCTTTAATTTCAAGGCGTTTTAAAAGATGTTTTGAAAAGTGCAGACCAGCAGTTGGCGCAGCAACAGCTCCTTCGTTTTTAGCGAAAATGGTCTGGTAGCGTTCTGCATCTTCAGGTTCCACTTCTCTTTTAATATATTTTGGAAGAGGTGTTTCGCCCAATTCCGTCAATTTGTTTCTGAATTCCTCATAAGAACCGTCGAAAAGAAAACGAAGCGTTCTTCCGCGCGAAGTTGTATTGTCTATAACCTCTGCCACAAGGGTTTCGTCATCGCCAAAATACAGTTTGTTACCAATTCTAATCTTTCGGGCCGGATCTACCAAAACGTCCCAAAGACGGGTTTCTGCGTTCAATTCCCTTAAAAGGAAAACTTCAATACGAGCTCCCGTTTTCTCTTTGTTTCCGAACAAACGTGCAGGAAAAACCTTTGTGTTGTTGGTTATTAGCACATCGTCCTCCTCAAAATAATCAATAAGATCCTTGAACATTTTGTGCTCAATGGTTTTATCTTTTCGGTTTAACACCATCAAACGAGATTCATCGCGGTTTGGTGCTGGATATTCGGCTAATAATTCCTCTGGAAGGTTAAAGTTGAAATTTGAAAGTTTCATTCCCATAATGCGTCGTTTCTTTAAATTTTACAAGGGCGCAAATATACAACCCCAAGACAGGCGTTGTCAAGTAAATGACAGTTTATTATTTTTAAATGTTTGATACTTGGTGTTCGTAGCTTAAAAAATGAAGCCAAAAAGTTTAATTTTCGATTTCTTCAAAAACACATATAATGCCCGTTTTTTCCATATCCTCCCAAAATCTGGGATATGATTTTGAAACTACTCCGGCGTTGTTGATCCTAATTTCTGTTTTAAGGGCAAGCGGTGCAAAGGCCATTGCCATTCTGTGGTCCTGATAGGTTTCCACAGCAATTCCATTATTAATTTTTAGACTTTTTTCAAGATTTAAGGAATTTTCATCAATATGAACGGAAGCTCCCAATTTTTCCAATTCCGTTTTTAAAGCCAAAAGCCTGTCGGTTTCCTTAATCTTTAAAGTATGTAACCCCGTCAACCTGCAGCCTATGCCCAAACCAAAGCAACTTACCGCAATTGTTTGTGCCAAATCTGGCGTGTTTGTAAGATCGAGAAGTAATGAATCCGGCAATTCAATGGATTTTTTTGAAATCGAAATGGTTTTTTCAGAAGTATTAAAAACCGTTTCTACACCCAATGATTTATATAGCTGCGCTAAAGCGGCATCGCCCTGAAAACTTTCTTCTGAAAAACTGCCGAGTGTTACCTGAAGGTTTTCAGAAAGCGCCACCAAACTGTAAAAGTAGGATGCCGAGCTCCAGTCAGATTCTACCACCATATGCACATCTTCAACACTTTCCGGATATGAAATTTCAATAGAATTTCCAGAGAAATTTCCAGTAACTCCAATGTTTTTTAAAAGCTGGAGCGTCATTTCTATATAGGGAAGTGAAGTGGTTTTCCCCTCCAATGAAATTTTTAGGCCTGCGGGAAGCATTGGGGCTATCAACATTAAAGCAGATATATATTGACTGCTTACGTCAGCCTTGATTGTCACTTCATTCTTTAGAAGGTTTTTACCTTTAATCCTTAATGGAGGGAAACCCTCGCTTTTGACATATTCAATATCCGCACCCAATTTTCTAAGTGCGTTGACCAAAATTTCTATAGGGCGCTCCTGCATTCTTTGGCTTCCGGTGAGCAACACATCGGCTCCTTTTTTTGCAGCGAAATAAGAAGTTAAAAAGCGCATTGCAGTACCGGCGTGGTGTACATCTACTGTTCCTTTTAAAATCTTTAATCCTTTTTGCAAAACAGCAGTATCATCACTGTCTGAAAGATTTTCAATAGAAATATTTGGGAATTCCGCTTGCATAATAAGCAAACGATTCGATTCGCTTTTAGAGCCGCAGATATTGATTTTTATATTTTCTGAAGGGAACTCTCCGCTTTTAAGATTGGCGTTCATCGTCCAGAATCATTTTGTTTGAGCTTTGCTCTAAACTTTCCGAAAGTGACAAAAAAACCATAAACAAAACCTGCCAGAAAAAGTGTGATTATAAACATTACTGGATCTCTTTCAGTAAAATACGCAATTTCAAAACCTTCAATTGCCCACTTAATCAACGTGAACAATATTGCAAAAGCCACTGCTAACGAGAATACCGATTTCCAAAAACCTTTTGTACTTATAACTTTTTTAAACATTTATTTGAGTTTTTCATTGCTATGGTGCCTATCGTGGTCTCGTTTGGTTTTAAGCTCCATTTTTTTTTCAAAAGCTTTTTCAAGATCAACACCTGTTTGGTTGGCCAGACAAAGCACTACAAAAATAACATCTGCGAGCTCTTCCCCCAAATCTTTATTTTTGTCGCTTTCCTTTTCGCTCTGTTCGCCATAGCGCCGGGCAATTATGCGCGCCACTTCACCAACTTCTTCAGTGAGTTGTGCCATATTTGTAAGCTCGTTGAAATAGCGGACGCCGTGTTCCCTAATCCAAGCATCAACTGCTTTTTGTGCGTTTTTAATATCCATTATGACCTTGAAAGTACAACTTTTTCGTTTTCCTTCGCTATTAAAAGTTCGTAGAATTTTTTAAGATTACCATATTCTTCAGCTGGGATGAAAGATTTATTCATTGCATATTCCACAGAAAGTTGCAGTTTGTTGCCAACTTGTGAAATAAGATAGCGGTAGCTTCCCGTGTTTTCACCCAAATTAAAAACTGCATTCTCAGGCAATGCTTCCACTTTATAGCCTTCCGGCAAAGCAATATTGATAATATACCGATTCTTCATTGGATAACCAAAATCAATAGGGTATTCACGGGTTTCGGATTTAAATGGAGTTTCCTTTGTTGCCATAAAAAACATGGGGGAAAAATAAAGTTTGCCCGCTACATCTTCCACAGCATCGAGGGCTTCAAAATCATATTCTAAAGAAACAGGCTGGCCAAGAGTGGTCAAATTTTCAAAATGCAAATTAGATAGCTCAGCTTGATTGTTCTCTTTTTCAATTGCCTTGCGCTGTGCATCTTCGTTCATACTCTTAAATTCTGTTCTATATTTAAAGGCGTAATTCCCCGTGAATCTGCTCTGGGCTTTTCCCGCAACTGACATATCTGACTTGATTTCTGTATTAACCATTGCACTTTTCACGGCGGGAACAATCGAACTTAAAGAAACCCAGTCAGAAGTACCGTCTTTCTTTATAACACGACCTTGCCAATTTAAAATGTTAGATTTTAAAACGCCTATTTCGGCATCCTTATTGGTGGCATCAAGCAACAGGGTTCCCTGTGGAAAATCAACCGCAGCAATAACATAATTAAATCCGTTGCGAGTAGGAAATAATGGAATACCATGTTCTTTTGTACTTACCAAAACGGGATTAGCGTCCAAATTTGCGTGGCGCAGCATTGCTATCAGCATCAGGTTTATATCCGCTACATTTCCAGAGCCTTTTTTATATGCAGTTTTAACGCCTTCGTTAGTATAAAAACCGTTATAACCGTTCCAGTTCATTTTGTTTAAAACATAAGAAAAAATGAGGCCTACCTTTTCTTCAGGTTTTGTTACACCATTCAAAAGAGCATCTATATCATTTTCAAAATAGTTACTACGATCTAGCTCAGCCCCAAAATCATCTATGCGGTATATACTTTTTGAAACGTCTTCCCAAGTGGTGGCATAGGTTTTAAGTGGTACGCCAGGAATATCTATGTAACTCATCTCAAATTGCAAAGCAGTTGTGTAGTTGTCTAAATTGCCTACAAAAGCTTCTTCCTGAAGTGCTGGAACATTTTCAAGCTCCACTGTGTAGGTATCTTCATTAAATTTCACCTCCCTTGTTTCAGTATGTGCAATTCCATCGCCAAACATTCCCGGTGAATTCTTCCCCTTATAATTATAAATCATTGATCGTTCTCTTGTTTCAGAATCTACTTTATAAGGAACCCAACCTCTTTGGTGTGTTTTGTAAACAAAGTATTCCGGTGTTGTGAAAAGCACTTTCACTTTCTCAACAGGAATGGTTTCCTGAAACCTGAATTCATCTATATTAAAAATGAAAGGCGAATTGATGGTGTATTTATATTCTATAATACAACCTTCGCGCACGTCTGGCATTGTAATTTTTGTTTGCTTAAGAAATTTAGAGGTCTCTTCCTCAAAAATTCCATCACTTTTAAGTTTCACTTCTTGCACTTTGCCGTCTTCACCTATATAATATGTATAACCTTTCAGGTTAAGAAGTTTATCCTCTTTATCATCTTTATATAAATTTATAGTTGCGTTTGCTCTCTCAAAACCTTTTTTGGTGTATATTTTTACACGTTCAAAATAATCAGTAACCATATACCATCCGGAGTCCTCAGTATATTGAAAATCGGTTTTGGTTTCTCGGTAAAGCACTGCGGCATCAGCAGTTGGGTTGGTTGGATGTTCTTTTTGAAGTAGTTCTTCTTTAGAGACTTTTCCGAATTTATAGTTCTGCGCAACTGTAATATTCAAAAAGCACAACAATGCAATTGTTGTGAGCAGGCTTATTTTCATTGGTCACGTTTATTTATTCTACGTTTTGTTTTAAAAGTATTTTTGTTTTATCCAATCTAGCAATAGATCTCATAAAATCTCTATAGTTTTCATATTCTGAAGAAGGATATTCGCCTTTGTTGATCATCAGTTTTCGGTTATAAACCAATTTGTTCCCAACAGTTTTAGTGAAGCTTATTTCATATTTACCAAATTTGGTTTCCAAAATAGTGTCCTCGGGCAAAACCTCTACAGAAAAGTCTTCAGGAATTTCAACTTCTACAGTATCTTCATCAATAAATCCATGCGCTAAGTAAAGATTTTGTTTTCTGTTTTCAATGCGTGGTGGAATGTACTGGTTTTGGTTGAAAATATTGGCACAGAAAAGAAAATCATTGCCCACTGCATTTGCGTAATCAGGAATACTTATTGAAACTTTTTCAGTAAAAACTATATTCTCACGATCGTTAATGAACTCAAAATTGTTCAATGAAAACCCATTGACATAGCTCCAACGATTTTTATAATATTTATCCACATCTTCCTTTTTCTTCTTCGGGAGCAAATATTTATTGTCGTATTGAAGCCCTTTGGAAACACTTTCAAAATTTGCCGTAACATTTCCATTAGCATCAACTTTTACTTTTGAAGTGTTCTCTTGTGTGTTTTCCTCGGTTTCATAAATTTTGGTATGTGCAATTTTCCCACCTTCAGGAGTCATTATTAGCACATCACGATCATCAGTGAAATCACCTATATAACCATAAGGTGTGTCTTGACTGGTACATTCTAACCAAGTAATATCATCTCCATCAGGAATTCCGAGAATTGCGTGATTAAACCACGGAAAAGCAAAATCCTCATGAATAGCAATTTTAGTGCCCCCTGCATTTACCAAAGTATAATAAGAAGGAACGCCAACAGCATCCAAAAGGGTTTTTGTATAATTGGTCAAGGCTTTACAGTCTCCATAACTTAATTTATCTACATCTGATGCTGGCATTGGTTTCCAACCGCCAATCCCTATACTGATACTTACATAGCGAACCTTATCTTGCACATATTGATAGATTTTACGCGCCTTTCCTTCGTTGGTGGTTTCATTTGCAACCAAGCTTTTAATCCTTGCCAGAGTTCCCTCGGGAAGTTCGTTTACATCTGAAAGCAAGCTCTTGTTTACCCAGCTTCCAAACACTTTCCAACTTTTTCCTGACCCTGAAGTTCCTTTTAACTTAAAATTATCGAGGGCAATACGAATGAAAGGAAAAAAGGCATATGACGATGGACTGTGCTCCTCGCTTCGGATAGCTTTAAGATTCGTACCCGAAAAGGTGATTTCATCTTGTGTTTCAGAAATCGCAATATCAAACCCTTCCAAGTTTTGAGGTTTATATTTTGGCTTATTTGTTGGATCAAATTTAATTTTCAACACACTTTTTTGAGTGCTTTCAGCATATCCACCCAAAGGGTACCACGGGCTTATAAATGCAGAATCGCCTGTTTCGGTCTCGCTGTTATAAACCACAATATAAGGATAAGTGGTGGGCGTGTAATTTAATCCGAGCACTCGGTCATCACTATAAATACTTATTCCCGTTCTACTTACATCTACAAAATCTTTCTTCTTGAAATGCTCCAATTCCTTTCCAAAAGCATCATAAATCCAAACTTCAATATTTTTTACACGGGAATTGTCATCATAATACTCGCGAAGATTTACATCGCCATCACCCATTTTGTTGAGCACCGCCATAACACGGTGTGTTTTGGTTTTCATTTTGTTGATGTCTGTCACATCTATTTCAACCATTTCATCAATTAAAATACTGTTGGAAAATTCAGTAAGCTCCTTGTTTATGGACGCTATGGAGTAGTCTTTTTGAGAATATATATAGGGTGAGCAAAGCAGAAATGCCAAGCAAAAAATCGTTTTCATAAAAATCTTTATTGTTTGGCAATATATAAAATTCCTTAAAGGTTAAGAAAAAGTTAAAGAGTTTATTCTCTTCTTTTTGAATCTATCCAAATTGTAACTGGACCATCATTAATTAAAGTCACATCCATCATTGCTCCGAAGCTGCCGGTCTGGACTTTTTTATCGGTTTCATTTTCAAGTTTTAACACAAAATTTTCATAGAGTGGGATAGCGATTTCGGGTTTTGCGGCATTAATAAAAGAAGGGCGATTGCCTTTTCTTGTGCTTGCGTGAAGTGTAAATTGACTAACAACCAAACAATCGCCATTTACATCCTTTACCGAAAGATTCATCGCATCATTTTCATCTGAAAAAATACGTAAACGGGCAATTTTCCCTGCTAGCCAATCAATGTCTTCTTGGGTATCTTCTGCTTCAATTCCCAATAAAATGAGCAATCCCTCATTTATTTCAGAAAAAATTTTTCCTTCAATAATTACGGATGCTTTTTTTACTCTTTGGATTAAAACGCGCATTTTGGATTATTGGATTGTTGGAAGTTTTGGGATTTGAGCTTTATTTCTCATTATAAATATCTTTTCTGAAATGTTCCTCTTCGCCTTCCAAAATCTGTAGATAACTTTTATATCGGGACCACGCTATTTCTTCATTTTCCAAAGCTTCTTTCACAGCGCAGTTCGGTTCCTCCAGATGCAGGCAGTTGTTGAATTTGCAATTTTCCTTCAGTTCAAAAAACTCCGGAAAGTAATCCCCCAGCTCCTCTTTTTCCATTTCCACTACTCCAAAACCTTTTATGCCCGGAGTGTCTATAATCTGTCCGCCAAAGGAAAGATCAAACATTTCTGCAAAAGTAGTAGTATGTTGCCCTTGCAAATGTTGCTCGGAAATTTTCGAGGTTTTTAAACCCAAGCCTGGTTCCAAAGTATTTATCAAAGTAGATTTTCCAACGCCGCTATGCCCAGAAAACATTGTTACTTTGCCTTGCATCAAAGCTTTTACTTTGTCAGTATTTTTTCCTGTAATCGCTGAAACTCCGATGCACTCATACCCTATTTTTCGATAAAGTGCAGCAAGTAATTTTATTTCAAGCAATTCATCTTCATTGTAGGTGTCAATTTTATTGAAAAGCAATACAGCCTTAATATGATAGGCTTCCGCAGTTACCAAAAAGCGATCTATAAAAGTGGTAAATGTTAGCGGATTATTTAGAGTAATCAACAAAAAGGCAACATCAATATTTGCAGCAATTATGTGTGTTTGTTTTGAAAGATTTACGGATTTACGGATGATATAGTTTTCGCGTTCATCAATATGCGAGATTACTCCGACAGTTTCACCACCCTTTTTCTCAATATCAAAATCTACGTGATCCCCTACCGCTACAGGATTTGTACTTTTAATACCTCCAATCCGGAACTTGCCTTTTATACGGCAATCGTAAAAAGTGCCGTTTTCGGCTTTTACGGAATACCAGCTTCCTGTAGATTTATAGACAAGACCTTTCATGCTGCAAAGTTGCAAAACTTTTTAGTCATTAATAACCTTTTTTTGGTGGTTAATGGATTCTTGGTGAATGGCTTTAAAAATTTTCAGTATAAATTCCTCGCTCAATTGATTTTCTTCGCCTTCCAATATCATTTTTCCTAAAACCTCATTCCATCTTTTTGTTTGAAGAATGGCCACATTATTTTTCTTTTTTAAAGTTCCAATACTATCGGCAATCTTCATTCTTTTTCCCAAGGATTCTATAAGCTGATGGTCCAAAACATCAATCTTTGTGCGCAATGTGTTCAATTTATTTCTAAATTCAACTGCATCGCCTTCCTGTTTTCGAATTCGCAAATCGATAGTCATTTGCTTTAAGGTTGCTGGTGTAATTTGTTGCGCAGCATCGCTCCAAGCACTGTCTGGATCAAAATGTGTTTCAACCATCAATCCGTCGTAATTAAGATCCAAAGCGGTTTGACATAAATCAAATATAATATCACGACGTCCCGCAATATGCGAAGGATCCAAAATCAAAGGTAAGTCTGGAAATTTGTTTTGAAGGTCAATCGGGATCTGCCATTCGGGATTATTACGGTAGCGCGTTTTTTCATAAGTTGAAAATCCACGATGAATTACGCCCAGATTTTTTACATCACTTTCATAAAAACGTTCCACAGCACCCAGCCAAAGTGCCAAATCTGGATTCACGGGGTTTTTTATCAACACAATTTTTTCCGTTCCCTTTAAAGCATCGGCGATTTCCTGCACGATAAATGGCGACACCGTTGTGCGCGCGCCAACCCAAAGAATATCCACATCGTGTTTCAGTGCCAAATCTACGTGATTGGCGTTTGCAACTTCGGTAGCTGTCATCAACCCCGTTTCCTGTTTTGCCTTTTGAAGCCATTTCAAACCCAAAGCACCAACGCCTTCAAAATTTCCCGGTCGGGTTCTGGGCTTCCAGATTCCTGCGCGCATTACCGTTGTATCGGTTTCCTTTAATTGGCGAGCTGTTTTCAGCACTTGTTCTTCTGTTTCGGCACTGCATGGACCGGCAATTACAATTGGGTGGGCCAGTTCCATTTTGTTTAGCCAATTGTGAAGATTTTTATTATTTTCCATTTAAAATTGCATTTGAAAATTGAGCATGGGCATGTGTTTCGTCTTGTTCGTAAACGCCCAATATTTTTAATTCTTTCACTGTTTTTTTAAGCATTTCCATCACTTCAAAAAAGAAACTTTCATCTTCAAAAACCACATCAACAAAAAACGCATACTGCCAAGGTTTGCCAACTATTGGAAGAGATTGAATTTTAGTCAAATTGATGTTGAAGGTCGTTAAAAGGTTCAGCACGTTTCCTAAACTTCCCACATTGTGTTCCAGCACAAATTTAATGGAAGCCTTGTTGGCTTGTTGAATCCTTTGCCTTTCTTTTTTGCCCAAAAGTACGAAGCGCGTATGGTTTTCCTTTATATCTTGGATATTACTGTCCAAAATTTTGAGTCCGAATTTTTCGGCAACCTGTTTTCCGGCAATGGCCGCAACGCCCGTTAAGTTTTGATCTCTGATTCTTTTGGCTTCAGAGGCAGTGTCCTTTCCTTCAATGACTTTAAACTGTGGCGGAAATTTCTGCAAATAATCCCTGCACTGAAGCAGCGCCACAGGATGCGAATGTATTTCCTTTATATTGTGAATGGATTCACTTTCCAACGCCATAACGAACATTTGAATGTTTAAAACCGTTTCGGCCAAAACCTCAAAATTGCCTTTGTCAATCAATCCATAATTTGGTAAAATTGATCCAACAATGGTATTTTCAATGGCAATAACGCCAAAATCTGCATTCGAATTATTTACTGCGGTCGTTACCTTTTCAAAAGAATCACAGGTCAAAAGATTGATTTCCTCGTTGGGAAAAAGTTTTTGGACGGCTTGGTGGTGGAACGAACTTTCAATTCCCTGTATTGCTACTTTTAGGCTCATAATTTTAAATTTAAGGTTAAAAAAAAAGTCCCGGAAAATATTTCCGGGACTTTAAATGTTTTATGGTTAAATTACCTATACAACAATCCCGGTTCTATCGTTAAAATAGAAAAACCAAAAATTGTTGAAAGTAAAAAGTGTGCTCATTGTGTTTTAATAGACTGCTAATGTAGTTAATTCTTAAAAACGAAAAAGCCTTTTTTCATTTTTTTATTTGCTTAACTTTGTTCAACTTCTTAAAATATGTCGATACAAGTAGAAAATATTACCAAAACATACGGCGGACAAAAAGCGCTGAACAAGGTGTCATTCACTATTAACAAAGGAGAGATTGTAGGTTTTCTAGGGCCAAACGGTGCTGGAAAATCTACTATGATGAAAATTTTGACAACTTTTCTTCCCGCTTCAGAAGGAGTAGCCATTGTAAATGGATTTGAAGTGAACAAAGACGATATCGCCGTGAAGAAAAGCGTTGGTTATCTGCCGGAACACAACCCGCTTTATTTGGATATGTACGTTCGCGAATATCTTCTTTTCAATGCTGGAATTTATCATATTCCAAAAGCAGAAGTTGAAAATGTAATTGAAAAGACCGGTTTAAAACCTGAAGCAAACAAAAAAATCGGGCAACTTTCAAAAGGATACAGACAACGCGTTGGGCTTGCGAATGCACTTTTGCACAATCCCGAGGTTTTAATCCTCGATGAGCCAACGACAGGTTTGGATCCCAATCAATTGATTGAAATCCGTCAACTAATAAAAAACGTTGGGAAGGAAAAAACAGTTTTGCTTTCCACCCATATTATGCAAGAGGTCGAAGCTATTTGTGATCGTGTGATAATTATTAACAAAGGTGAGATTGTTCTCGATAAAAAACTTTCAGATTTAAAGAACAGCACGCAGCAAATAATTGAAGTGGAATTTGACTATCGTGTGGAAGAAGTGGCCCTACAACAGCTTCCAAGGATTCTAAGAGTGGAAAACTCCATCGGTTTTGTGTATCAACTTTATTTTGAGACCGAGCAGGATATGCGGGGAAAAGTCTTCGATTTTGCGCACGATAATGGCCTGAAAATTCTTCAGCTACATCAAAAAAACACTACCCTTGAAAAATTATTTTCTGAATTGACTATTCAAAAATAAGCCTGCCGCGGTACAGTTCCTCCACCTCAACGATTGGCGGGCGGTTTTTACTGATAACATTGCCCAGGCTCACTATTTTTCCGCGAATGGATTGTTGGGGATTAACGGTCATTTCACCCGTGCTTCTGTGAAAAATGGTTAAATCTTCAACCATTAGGTTTTCAGAATAAATCCTGCAATCGCCGGCATAAAGGCCAAAAACAGCTTGGGATGCACTTCCACTTAAATAAAATTTGGACAAGCCATTGGCAACAATCCTTAGACTCTGCACTTCCAGATCCAAATGAAAATCGCCATCAATATGATATTGATCTTCATTCTCTTGATCCTCAGATGCCAAACTTAAATTTGGATACCGAAGCACCCCTATACTTTCTACCGAATAGCCCGTGCTGCTCCTAATTTCAGTAACATTTGGTGATGTAACGTAAACTTTTGTCAATCCATAATCACGTACAAGATTGCAACTGTTGTTATTGTGAATTTCGAGCTTCCCGTCAGTTACCGAGACCTCAACATCGTTCATTAAATTCTCGCCAGTTTCAATTACTACTTTTTGCTCATCACCTTGCGTTATGAAAAGTTTGGTACGCTCCCAAACCAGTATCTTTGTGAATGGCTGGACAGATACTTCTTTCTGAACAATTTTTCCAGCTGTTTGAATACAATCCCAACCCGAGTCTGAACTGCATCCGTTAACGATTAAAAACAATAAAACTAAAAATATGCTCCTCATAATTTTTTTAGAAAATTTTCAGAAGTGTTACAATCTGTAACCAACCCCAAATTCTACAGCTTCTGCCTTTGCCCAATGTGCATGAACACTTATGGCTGCAAAAATTTTATCGTTGAAAAAGTATCGTTTAAGCCCTAAACGGTTATAAACCCGATTTTCAAATTCATAGGGCCAATACAAATAATATCCCAACTGCGAAACAAACGCCACTTTATTGAAACGCCATTCGTGGCCCACAAATACCCCAACGCGCTTATAGTCTTCGTTACCCGAAAGTCCATCCTCTGGATAGGCAATGGAGCGGTAATTTATCAATTCCTTCAAAAAAGTAGAAAAGAAAACATCTACGCCGGCAGTAAATGTGCTTTTATAGTTAATGCGTTTGTCCACAAAAGCTGAAATTACATAAAAAGGCTCTTGCCCAAGACCTACTACATCACTTTCATTTATACCTGTCCTAAAAGCAAGGTTGTATTTAAACCTTTCAGCATATGTCTTGCTGAGCGAATCTTCTTTATGGACATATTCTGGAAATTCCTTATAATCCAATTGATAACTTACCCCTGCATTTAGCAAAAATGAATTGGTACTGCTGTTGGGAGCTTTAAAATTGGCATTGCTATAGTGGATAACGGTAAAACCTGCGTGAAGGCCCAGTCCTTTCCAAATATTTTCTCGCACAAAATTTCCCCTTAAAATAGTTGTACTCAACAAATGCGTGCCATAGGCATTATTGATGTAATTTGTTTCCTGATCATAAGGGATTGCCGAATATGCAATTCCCTGGCCCACGCTCAGCATAAAATGCCTTTTTAAAAAATACCAGTTCATATGACCATAGGCACCGATTACATTTCCCAAATATTCGTTGTGCATATTTTGATATGCAAGCGTAAAACCCCAATCTGGATAATTATAACGGCGCTCCCATTCATTAAAACCGTACGTTTTTCGGTTAAATGAAAGAATAAAACCTGTGGGATGTCCAGTAATTAAATGTTCAATATCTGGATTGTGCTCGAAAATAGTTCCGTAAAAAAAATCGGCTTCCAACGAAACAGGTTTCAATTCTTTTTCTTCTTGCGCAAAAAGGGAAAAGCTTAAAAGTAATATCGTGAATAAGGAAAAAAGGTGCTTCATATTTTTTTCAACGCCGGTAAAGATAAACTAATCTTCAAACAATAGCCTGCCAGTGAATAATTCTTTTACATCCACCAATCGAGGGCGGTTGTGACTAATGATATCGCCCGTTGCGAGTATTTTTCCGATGATGCTTTGTTGTGGGTTAACTATCATTTTATTTGCACTTCTTTGAAAAACAGTTAGTTCGTTTATCATTAAATCTTTACCTTCAAATCTTGGCATTTCGTCTTCAAAACTTAAAGTTGCCATTTCAGTTTCACCAGTAATGTAAAAAACGCTTTGCCCATTGGCGATAACACGGAATTCATTGCTATTAATGTTCAAATAAAAATCGCCACTTTTTCTAATAGTTTCCGGCCCTGGGGAACTATTGCTTACCAAAATGAGTTCGGGATAATTTAAAATTCCTTCGCCAATAACGTCATAAGCTGAGCTGTTTCTAATCTCAGTAATGTTTGGCGCTGTTACAAAAACTTTTGTAATTCCGTAATCGCGCACCAAATTGCAATTGTTATGATTTTTCACCACCAAGGTTTCACCTTCAACACTTACGGAAATATCACTCAAAAGGTTTTCGCCCGTTTCAAGTTTCACTTGTTGTGTTTCGCCTTGTTTCAGGTATAGGGTAACATCATCCTCAATCCTGATTTTTGAAAATTCCGAAACAATATATTCTTTGAAAATTGAATCTCCTGCAGCTTTTACACAATCCCAGCCATTTTCGGAATCGCACGAAAGCAACAAAAAAATGAGTCCAACAAAAAGAAACTTCTTCATAATCTATATTCTAATTCCTACGCCAAATTCCACACCTTCCACTTTTGCACCGTGCGATTTTAACGTGATTGCGCTGAAAAGTTTATCAGTTAAATAATATTTCAGGCCTACACGAAAATACGTTCTTCCCTCAAAATCATACGGATAATAAACATAATAGCCTATTTGTGAAACTACCGCCAATTTGTTGATGTGCAATTCATGGCCCGCAAAAATACCAACACGTTTAAAATCCTCATCACCTTCAACATCAGAGCTTGGAAAAGCAATGGAAAGGTATTCTATTTCCTTTTTCAGAAATGGCAGATAGAAAAAATCCGCACCGAACTGAAGCGTACTTTTATAAGTCAATCGCTTGTCTGCAAAAGCGGAAACCACAAAAAACGGATGCTGACCCAGATTCAAATAATCACTTTCATTCAAACCTCCCCGAAGCACAAAATTGTATTTTATGGGTTCTGAAATTTTCTTTGGAAGCGAATCGGAGATATATTCCGAAGTCTCATCAGCAAAAGCATATTGTACGCCCACATTTAACGTGAAAGCATTCGTGCTTGAATTTGGCGCCTTAAAATTTCCGTTGGAATAATGCACCAAGGCAATCCCCGCCTGCACTCCGAAGTTTTTAAAGAGATTTTTTTTGCTATAATTCAACAACAAATAGGTAGAACTTAACAAATGGCTACCGTAAGCGTTGTTTTTGAAATTAGTTTCCAAGTCAAACGGATTGGTATTGTATGCAATCCCCTGCCCAATTCGGAAGAAAAGATTTCGTTTTAAAAAGTAAAAATTGAAATGACCGTACAGTCCATAATTTTGGCCTAACACATCATAATTTGCGTTTTGATGCACAAATGAAAACCCCCAGACTGGGTAATTGTACTCTTGCTGCCATCGTTCATTTCCGTAAGTTTTTCGGTTGAAACCTAGAATGAAACCATCGGGATGCGCTTTCACCAAATGTGAAATATCCTTATTGTGCCGAAGAATAGTTCCGTAAAAATAATTGGCGTCCACAAAGAAATCCTTGTTTTCTTTCTGTGAAAAAACAAAGGAAGTCGTGAGAAAAAACACTAAAAACGCATTTCGGGACATCGCCGCAAAATAAAGCAATCTTAAAATACCTGCGAAGCTATTTCTTTAATATTGCTGCTTTTCCCCATAGAATAATAGTGAAGAAAGGGTACGCCCGCATTTACAAGTTCCTTGCTTTGCTGCACGCACCAATCAATTCCAATTTGCCGAACGGCCTTGTTATCCTTTGCCCTAACAACTTCTTTTACAAGTGCATCGGGCAAATCTACTTTAAAGCGATGCGGAATCAGGTTTAGGTGCGATTTTACCGCAATTGGTTTCAGTCCCGGAATAATAGGCACTGTAATCCCTTCCGCTCTGCATTTTTCAACAAAATTGAAATACTTTTCATTGTCAAAAAACATTTGGGTAACAATATATTCTGCACCGTTTTTTATTTTCTTTTTCAGGAAATGGATATCGCTCTCGCTACTGGGTGCTTCCATGTGTTTTTCGGGATAACCAGCCACACCTATGCAAAAATCCGTTGGGCTTGTATTTTGAAGCTCATCGTCCAGATACAGTCCTTTGTTTAAATCACGAATTTGCGAAACCAGGTCGCCCGCAAATTTATGTCCGTTTTTTTCCGGTGTGAAATAGGTTTCACTTTTTACCGCATCGCCTCGAAGTGCCATGACGTTATCGATACCCAAAAACTGAAGATCGATCAAGAAGTTTTCGGTTTCCTCTTTGTTAAACCCACCACAAAGAATATGCGGTACGGCATCTACATGGTATTTATTCTGTATCGCAGCACAAATCCCAACCGTTCCCGGACGTTTGCGAACAATCTTCTTTTCGATCAAACCTTCTTTCAATTCCTTAAAAACATATTCCTCCCGGTGATACGTTACATTTATATAAGGTGGTTTAAACTCCATCAACGGATCAATATTCTCAAATATGGAATGTATGTTTTCACCTTTTAAAGGAGGTAAAATCTCAAACGAAAATTGTGTTTTCCCGTTGCCGTTTTTTATGTGCTCTGTAACTTTCATAGCCCCCTAACCCCCAAAGGGGGAAAAGCCCCCTTGCCCCCAAAGGGAGAAGATGGCGTGGTTAATATATTATTGATGTATGTTTCCATATTCATAAATTTTACTATTTTATTTTATTAATCTTATAAAAGTCCCCCTTCGGGGGATTTAGGGGGCCATGTTTGTTTTCAGCCAATTTGTGGCCTCTTCTAAATTCATATTTTTTCGCTTTGCGAAATCTTCAATTTGATCTTCCTTAATCTTTCCAAGGCCAAAATAGCGCGCTTCGGGATTGGCAAAATAATACCCCGAAACCGAGGCGGCGGGCCACATTGCCAAATGCTCTGTCAATTCAACGCCAATGTTCTCTTTCACGCTTAAAACTTTCCAAATAGTGCGTTTTTCCAAATGATCCGGACAGGCGGGATAACCGGGCGCTGGGCGAATTCCTTTATATTTTTCTGAAATCAAGTCTTCGTTTGAAAGATTTTCTTCGCAAGCGTAACCCCAATAATTGGTGCGCACTTCTTTGTGAAGATATTCCGCAAAGGCTTCGGCCAAGCGGTCTGCCAAAGCTTTTACCATAATTGCGTTGTAATCATCGTGCCCCGCAACATATTTGGCAGCCAGTTCTGCCGTTCCAAAACCTGCGCTCACACAAAAACATCCAATATAATCCTGAATACCTGTTTCTTTTGGCGCAATAAAATCGGCCAAAGCGATGTTGGGTTTTCCTTTTGCTTTTTGCGATTGTTGGCGAAGGGTTCTGAAAAAATAATTCTGAATTCTGAATTCTGAATTCTGAATTATTATATCATCGTCATCTATTGCGTTTGCCTCAAAAATTCCAAAAACGGCGCGCGCTGTCAACAGTTTTTCTGAAATTATTTTTTGAAGCATTTGTTGCGCGTCTCTGAATAATTCCGAAGCTTGCTCGCCTACCACGTCATCTGTCAGAATGTTCGGATATTTACCATGCAATTCCCAACTGCGGAAAAAGGGCGTCCAATCCAGATAATCCAATAAAAGATTTAAATCGAAATCATTTAAAATCTGAACTCCAAGTTTGTTGGGTTTCACTATCTCTGAAGTATTCCAGTCAATTTTAAATTTATTTTTACGCGCTTCGGAAATTGGTAAATAGGTTTTTACTTTTTGTCGCTTTAAAAAATCCTTTCTGAAAGTGTCGTATTCTTTTTTCAGATTTTCTTTGTACGTTTCCGAAGTTTCCTTTTTCAGCAAATCGCCAACCACGGTAACCGCCCGCGAAGCATCGTTTATATGCACCACAGCGCATTCGTACTCAGGATCAATTTTTACCGCGGTATGCGCTCGGCTCGTGGTTGCACCGCCAATCAATAACGGAACTTTAAAGTTTTGTCGCTGCATTTCCTTCGCAAGAAAAACCATTTCGTCCAATGAAGGTGTTATCAAACCACTCAAACCAATGGCATCCACGTTTTCTTCTTTCGCGACGGCGATTATTTTTTCAGGCGGCACCATTACGCCCAAATCGATTATTTCATAATTATTGCACGCCAAAACAACACCCACAATGTTTTTACCAATGTCGTGAACGTCGCCTTTTACGGTCGCCATCAATATAACTCCAGCCCCCCTGCCCCCCAAAGGGGGATCCTGTTGATTACTTTCTGAGGAAAGTTCTTTTAATCTTTTTAGTATTGTTTCGAGGACTTTATCTGTATTTTTGAATACTTCTTCATTTGTAAAACGGATTACTTTATATCCTTTCTTCTCAAGCCAATTTGTTCTTTCTCGGTCGCTTAGCTTGTGATCTGGAAGTTGATGTATTAATCCATCTATTTCAATTATTAGATTTTCCTTTAAGCAAATAAAATCTGCTATATACGAACCGATAATATGTTGCCTTCGAAATTTATAACCTTCAAGATTTTTTCCTCGTAATAAATTCCACAGTATCCGTTCGGCATCTGTGGGTATACTGCGCATTTTTTTCGCAAAATCCTTCATCAACCCATATAGCATTGGGTCTGCCGTTTTCCAATTATAACCTTTTTTTCCAGATTTTTTTTCGTCCAGTTGGGAGCCCCCCCCTTTGGGGGACAGGGGGGCTTTTTTTTCTTCCTCAATATATGGAAGTAAATATGCAACCGCTTTTTTCATAACCCTCGCACTTTTCACCACCTGTGGCAAAAACATTTTTCCACTGCCAAAAAGGTCGCCAACCACGTTCATCCCCGTCATTAAATGTCCTTCGATCACTTCTATGGGCTTAGAAACGCTTTGGCGAGCTTCTTCAATATCTTCTATAACAAATTCGTCAATTCCTTTTACCAAAGCCCTTGTAATTCGGTTTTGTAAAGGTTCTTCACGCCACGAAAGATCAATTTTACTTTCCTTTGCGGTGCCTTTTACGGTTTCGGCGAAATCCAATAATCGTTCCGTAGCATCATCACGGCGGTCGAGCATAACGTCTTCAACACGCTCCAAAAGATCTTTTGGAATATCATCATAAACCGCCAACATCGCCGGATTTACAATCCCGATGTTCATCCCAGCCTTAATCGCGTGGTACAAAAACACCGAATGCATCGCCTCCCGCACGGGATCATTTCCACGGAAACTAAAGGAAACATTGCTCACACCACCGCTCACACTCACATGCGGAAGATTTTCCCGAACCCAGCGCGTGGCCTCGATAAAATCGACCGCGTTTCTGCGATGCTCTTCCATGCCCGTTGCGACCGGAAAAATGTTTAAATCGAAAATAATGTCCTCGGGCGCAAATTTTACTTGGTTCACCAAAATATCATACGATCGTTTTGCGATTTCAATCCTTCGGTCGTAATTATCGGCCTGGCCCACTTCGTCAAAAGCCATCACGATTACCGCGGCACCGTAGCGTTTTATGAGTTTTGCGTGGTGTATAAATTCTGCTTCGCCCTCTTTTAAACTAATGGAATTTACTACACATTTGCCTTGAACAACTTGCAGTCCGGCTTCAATAATTTCCCACTTGCTGCTGTCAATCATTATTGGCACTTTGGAAATATCGGGTTCGGCAATCACGAGGTTCAAAAATTTTACCATCGCTTCTTTGCCGTCAATCAAGCCATCGTCCATATTCACGTCGATGATCTGTGCGCCATTTTCCACTTGCTCGCGGGCTACGGAAAGTGCCTCTTCAAAATTCCGTTGCTTTATGAGTCGAAGAAATTTCTTTGAACCTGCCACATTAGTGCGCTCGCCCACATTTATGAAATTGCTTTCGGGAGTGATTATAAGGGGCTCTAAGCCTGATAATTTTAAATATTTTTTATTTTCAACAATCATTTAATTCTAACTAACTTCAGCAGCGCTTCGACAAGCTCAGCGTGACACTGCTTTTCAAATATTATTTTATAATTTATTTGTCAGCCTGAGCTTGTCGAAGGCCTCGTCATATCATATTTTCCTTTGTGTCCTCTGTGCCTTTGTGCTGGAAAAATAAGGCACAGAGAGCACAGAGTTTTTCAAAACGACAAATTTTTTAAATCCACATTTCCTCCGGAAATAATAATTCCCACTTTTTTATTTTTAAACCGTTCCTTATCGCGAAGCAGAGCAGCAAAAGCAACGGCACTGCTAGGCTCAACGATTATTTTCATTCGCTCCCAAATGAGTTTCATTGCTGCAATGATTTCGGTTTCCTCCACTCGTATTATTTCTGAAACCAATTTTTTTATTATTGGAAAATTTACATCGCCGAGAAAAGTTTTAAGTCCGTCGGCGATTGTATTTGTGGTTTCGTTGCATTCTATTTTTCCAGATTGAAGGCTTCGGAAAGCGTCGTCAACTTCAAAAGGTTCGCCGCCGATCGTTTTGCAATTAGTGCCGAAATAGTTAACCGAAAGCGACGTGCCGGCAATCAATCCACCACCACCGACGGGTGCGAAAATATAATCGAGATCGGGTTGTAATTGTAACAATTCCGCTGCACAGGTGGCATTGCCAAGAATTACATTTCTATCGTTTGACGGATGGATGAACGTGGCACCTGTTTCTTTTTGGATTCGTTCGGCTTCGTTTTCACGGGCGATTGGCGTTGATTCGGATTCCGTGATAATTCCACCATAGCCTTTTACAGCTTCCTTTTTCACTTGTGGCGCATTTTCTGGCATCACGATATAGGCTTTTACACCCAGATTTTTTGCCGCCAACGAAAGAGCTTGTGCAAAATTCCCCGAGGAATGTGTTACGACCCCTGCTTTTTTTTGTGCTTCGGATACCTGCCCGTTCGGCAGGCAGGCCTGTAAAATGGCATTGGTTGCGCCCCGCATTTTAAAGGCTCCCATCTTTTGAAAATTCTCGCATTTGAAAAAAACCGCAGCACCGGAAAGTTCATTTACATAAGAAGATTTTAAAACAGGCGTATTGTGAACGTAAGGTTTTACACGTTCACAAGCTGCTTCAACTTCTTGTTTTGTAGGAATCATACCGCGGTTTTTTCAGTATTAAAAACAGATCGGGGTTTGTATTTGGAAGCGATTTCGGCAATCAGTTTTATGTGTTCGGGCGTGGTGCCGCAGCAACCGCCGATGATGTTCACCAACTGTTTGTCTAAATATTCTTTCACTTGTTCAGCCATTTGCTTCGGACTTTCATCGTATTCCCCAAATGCATTTGGCAAACCTGCATTTGGATAGGCACTTGTTGCAAGATTGGTGCGGTTTGCAATCACTTCCAAATGGGGCGTGAGTTGTTTGGCGCCCAAGGCACAATTGAAACCCACGCTCAAAAGTGGAATGTGCGAGATTGAAATCAAAAATGCCTCCGCCGTTTGGCCGGAAAGCGTTCTTCCGGAAGCATCGGTAATCGTTCCGCTTATCATTATGGGGATGTCGAGATTTCGTTCTTCCTTTATTTCATCAATTGCAAAAAGTGCTGCTTTTGCGTTCAGCGTATCAAAAATAGTTTCTACCAAAAGAATGTCCACGCCGCCGTCAATCAAGGCTTCGGCCTGTTGTTTGTAGGCAACGCGCAATTCCTCAAAGGAAATTGCCCGAAAACCGGGATCGTTAACATCTGGGCTCATGCTTGCAGTTTTGTTGGTTGGGCCGATGGCTCCGGCTACAAAACGTGGCTTGTGCTGTTCTTTTGCAGTGAATTCATCCGCTACTTTTTTCGCGATTTTAGCGGATTCGTAATTGAGTTCATACACCAAATCCTGCATATCGTAATCCGCCATTGCAATTGTGGTGCTGGAAAAGGTGTTGGTTTCCACAATATCGGCACCTGCCGCAAAATATTTTGAATGGATTTCGGCGATTGCCTGCGGTTGGGTCAGCGACAGCAAATCATTGTTCCCCTTTACCGATTTAAGAAAATTCTTGAAACGTTCGCCACGGAAATCCTCCTCCGAAAATTTATAGCGCTGTAACATCGTTCCCATTGCGCCATCGAGGATGAGGATTCTATTTTGAAGTGCTTGTTCTATTTTATTCATTTCTTGAATTTTAATTTTAAGTTCAAATTTGCGTGAGGCCTGCCCACGGGCAGGCAGGGATTGTATCCCTTCGACTCCGCTTAGGGTAAACTTCATCCTTTTTAATTTGTTAGCGACCTTTCGACTGCACTTCGACTGCGCTCAGTATGACACGCTCAAGGTGACAAATTAAAAAGATTGCAGCGGAAAGCCCGACCCGAAGGGGCACGCCACACTTCGACTATGCTCAGTGACCGATTTATCAATTACGCTTATAGAACGAATTGAATTGACCTTAATCTGAGAACAGTTTTAGTGTAAATTATATATCAAGAAAAGGTAAAGGAAAAACCTATTTGTTGTTATCTATTCCGGATTCCGAAGTTTCGGGACGGATAGAATGTAGCACCTTCTTAAATTATGAGGTTCCCACCTTTGCGGGAATTTAAGGGTTGCTAAGGCGTCAATGGGTCTATTCCCTCGGCCTTTCTTGATAACTTTTAATTATGAATATGAACTGATGCAAAGTAACATTATAAAATTGGGAATACAAAATTTAGTTTTTTAAATGACTTAAGACCGCAATACTGAAGGACAAAAGACCGCTTCGCTAAAGGACAAAAAGACGAAAGGAATTTATCTTTTGTCATTTTGCCTTTTTATCTTTTCGTCCTTTCTTCTTTTCCGTCATTTAATCGCTTTCCCATTAAGCACAATGCTGTACGTAATTTTCACCGAAGCTTCCAGCGTAATGGAAACCGAACAGTATTTTTCAAAACTAAGTTGCGCCGCACGGATGGCTTTTGCCTCGTCAATTT
>JAGQYY010000069.1 GCA_020435825.1 Aequorivita sp. | reverse complement strand
CTTGTTTGCGCTCTTCGGCGCCAAAAATTTCAAATCCGGGCATATTTTAATAGATAATGATTAATGTTGAATGAATAATAGATGCGTTACGATGACAATGGTTGTGTAAACCGATTTGAAAAACTCAATCCATATCAATAATAAGCTCGTTAACGCCACGACGCACTTTTTTAAGATTTATAAAAAAGTCAGATTCATCGCGATAGCCCACGGGAAGTACAATTACAGATTCCAAGCCTTTTTTATTTAATCCGAGCAGTTCATTGTATTTTTCAGGCTCAAAACCTTCAATGGGGCAGGCATCAATATTTTCCATAGCGCAAACAGTGAGCAAAGCTCCCAATGTTAAATAAAGTTGGTTTATCATCCATTGGCGTATTTCAGGAGTTTGCTTTTCTGAAAAGTTTGCAATCAATGCTTTTTCAAAAGGTTCTAAAATGTTTCGCGGCGTGTTGCGATGCCCTTCCACTCTTTTAAAATGGTCTGTTATAAATTTTTCGTCAATGTTTTTTTCAACACACAATATTAGAACATGCGAAGCATCGCGAACCTGTGTCTGATTGTAGGTAAGCGGCATCAATTGGGTTTTCAATTCGGCATTGCTGATTACCAGCAATTTTAAGGGCTGCAGGCCATAGGAAGTTGCCGTAAGATTAAAAGTTTCCTTTAAAATGTTCAGTTTTTCCTCAGATAGCGTCTTTGAGGAGTCAAACTTTTTTGTGGCGTAGCGCCATTGTAGCTTTTCTATTGTTTTTGAGGGCATGAAGAGCAATGAATTAGTATTGGCTACAAAAATAGCGATAAAAATTTTGTGCTTTTACCGCTATCTTCATGCTACTAATTGAACAGTTAAAAATTAACCTCCACTTCCATATACTTCTTCACAGCGATTCCAGGTGCTTTCCATATCTTCATTTAATTCCCTTATTCTATCATCTATATCTTCAAGTAATGAATCTACCTCTCCTTGATAGCAACCATAATTAACTTCGTTGGATACTATAGTACGAAAGCTGGTCAACTGATTAATGAAATCAATTGTCCGTTGCCTTCGCAGTAGGCATGCTTCCAAAGACTGTCCATTTCCATTAGCATCTACAATGTCGGTCATGTCATCATTATAAATTGTATTGTACAGCCGCAAAGTATTTTTATTTTCAAGATAACAGCCTTCGGGACGAAGGTCATCGCTTTTGCGACAAGATGAAAGTATCGTTAAAATTAATATGGCGAAGAGAAAACTTGTTTTTTTCATTTTTCAATTTTTAAGGTTTTAACTACTTTGTTATTCAATAGGATTTTCAATTCATAATTGCCCTCTTTCAAATGGTCGATGCTCATAAAGATGACATCTTCTTTTTTTTTACTTTCAGGGGAGTTTTTCATTTATGAAGCCATTTTGCTTATACCAAAATTAAAGAGATGTATAAATTGGGGCTAGCAGAAATGTTCCAAAACATAGAAGATATGTTTCAGTAGCTTAAAACCTACTATTGCTAGTGACTATGCCTTGTTTGAAAGATATTCGTTGGGCGTACAATTGTAAACTTCCTTAAAACATTTACTGAAATAGGAAGGTGTATTAAAGCCAACCTGATAAGCAATTTCTGAAATGGAAGCATCGGTTTCCTTTAGCAAACGAATAGCCAACTTTAATCGTTGCGAGCGTATAAACTCACTTGCAGACATTCCTGTTATGGCCTTTAGTTTTCGGTGAAGTTGCGTGCGGCTCATATGCATCATTTTTCCAAACCGATCACTTGTGAATTCAGGATCGGTTATGTGCTCATCCAGCACCGTTTGTAAGCGTTTTAGGAATTCACTTTCTGCTGAAGTTATGGCCAGCTCAGGGTTAATGCTTAAGGTCTTGCCAAAGTGTTTTTGAAGCTGCCTTCTGTTTTCAATAAGTTTTTCAACCCAAGTTTTAAGTTTTTCGCTATTAAAGGGCTTGGTGACATAGGCATCGGCACCGGTTTTTATACCTTCAATCTCGTGCTCCTCACCCACTTTTGCAGTAAGAAGAATTATGGGAACGTGACTGGTAAGTTCACTTGTTTTGAGCGTGTTGCAAAGCTGGATGCCGTCAACTTCTGGCATCATAATATCACTGATAATCAAATTTGGTATTTCTTTCAATGCTTTTTCAATTCCTATTTTTCCGTCTTCGGCCTCAATAACTTGATAATCCTTTTTAAAGATCGAAATGATAAATGCGCGAATTTCTGGATCGTCCTCAACAATTAACAGCAATGGTTTTTCTTTGTTGCTATTGAAATTGGAAACTGTTTGTTCAGCTTCCGCTTCAACAAATAACATTTCTTCATCAATATTTAAAGTTTCACCTTCAAAAGCTTCCTTATTTATGGGAAGCGACACGGTAAACTGGATTTTGTCATTATCTATATTATTCGCAATAATAGTTCCTTTTGAAAGCGTAACCAATTCCCGTACCAGGGCAAGGCCAACGCCCACACCTTCGGAAAGTTTATTGTCCTGGTAAAAACGCTGAAAGAGTTTGCTTAAATCCTTCTTTCCCACGTGTTCACTTTTATTGATTACCGAAAGTACCAAAACTGCTTCTTGCATGCTTGCATCAAAAACAATAGTACTTTCATTTGGTGAATATTTTATGGCATTCACCAATAGGTTTGAAACCACTTTTTCAATTATGTCCTCATCAAACCACACATTTTTTAAATCTTGAATCTTACTTAAAATTGTTATTTCTTTCTCCGCCGCTTTATACTGAAAAGCACTGATAAGCTGATTAAGCAGTATAGAAAGGTTGCCTTTTTTAATTTTCAATTTTCGCTGTCCGGAATCTACCATGGACAAATCCAACATTTGTTCAACAAGAACTAGTAGCCTGTCTGCATTTTGTTTTACCAAAGACAGTTCCTTTTTATCACCTTCCGAAATTTTTTCTTTTGAAAGTTGGTTCTCAATTGGCCCCGAGATAAGCGTTAAAGGGGTTCTAAATTCGTGCGAAATATTTGTATAAAGCTTGGTTTTAAAATCATCCAACTTCTTTAGTCGCTCCGTTTCTTCATGCTCAAACCGAAGCTGCGCCTTTATTTCCCAGCGCCATTTCAAATATCTATAAAGGTAGAGGCCAAAAAGTAGAATTAACAGCGCATATATTGCCTTTGCCAAATTGGTGCCGTACCAAGGCTTGAGAATTGTGAACGAATAGGTTGCGGGGTCGGTGTTCCATACGCCGTCATAATTGCTGGAAATGACCTGAAATTCATAATCATTGGGCGGTAGGTTTGTGTAATGCGCAATATTGCTGTTTCCTGCAGCAATCCAATCTACATCGTTGTTCAACAGTTTATATTTGTATTGGTTGCGCTCCGGTTGCGAAAAGTGCAACGAAGAAAATGTGAATGTAACAGTATTTTCATCGTGCTGAAAGCTTTGGTTGGGAATAAGCTCCCGATTTTTATTGTAAACCTTAAAACCTGAAATTACGGTTTTTGGTTTTACGGGATTAAACGATAATTGATTCGGGTTAAACCAATTGATTCCTTCCAAACCGCCAAAATAAAGAATGCCGTTTTTATCCTTAAAATATGCTCCGGTATTGAATTCAAAAGCTTGCAAGCCATCATAATTGCTATAATTCTCTATTACTGAAATTGTATTATTTTGAAATTTCAACTTTGAAATGCCCTTGTTGCTGCTTATCCATAAATACCCATCGGCATCGGGGAGAATACCGTACACAACATTATTGGGCAGCCCATCCTTTTTTGTGAATTTTTGAATGGATCTGTCTTTGGGATTGTAGGTTAAAATACCATCTCCATTGGTCCCTATTAAAAGAACTGTGCCATCAAGATATAGAGATTTTACACTGTAATTTATATTTTCTATATTTTCTATTGAATTATTTTGAAGATTTAACTTAAACAGACCGCTGGTTTCAGTTCCGATCCAAAGCTCATTTGCTGCTCCCTGTTCAATTGTTCTAATATTGTTTGTGGTCAGGCTTGAGTTTTCAGTGGTGTACTGCTGAATTACCCCTCGGTCTTTATCAAACTGTATAAGTCCGTGATCTCTTGTTCCCAACCAAATATTGCCGTTTTTATCTTTGTAGATTTTCCAAATAGTGAAGGAGGCTGTTTCTTTAAAAGAAGAGATTTTCCCATTAGCATCCATAAGCTGCAAACCATGTGTCTGGTGGCCTATCCAAAGTATATTTCCGTCAGCCAATAAGCTCATTATTCGATCTCCCAACAACTTGGAATTTTGAGTGGTATAGGTATAAAAATCCTTTTTATCAATATTTAAACGAGTTAAACCTTTTCCCGAAGTTCCTGCCCAGATATTATTTTGGTTATCTTTTGCAATTGCTCTTATAACGTCAACATTTACATTCAACGGCACTTGATCATTAGTCAATACATTGAATTTGACCAAATACTCATCATAGTAACTCAGCCCCGTACCGTCCGTTCCCAACCAAATGGTGCCGGTATTGTCCTCAAACAAACTGAGCACATCGTTGTAGTGCAAAGCATAAGGATTGTTTTTGTTTTCCGTGAAATGCTGAATAGTTTCCCTTTCAAAATTTATTAAATAAACACCTTGCCCATAAGTTGCGACCCATAATTGGTTGCGCTTATCAAACAAAAGGTCTTGGATGATTAGATTTTCAGGAAACGAAATTGAAGCAAAACCCGTAAATCTTGAAAACCCCGCTTCATTTTGATACTTTATAAAAAGACCCTCGCCAAAGCTTCCCATATAAATCGTTTCATCTATTGATTGCGAAATAGCGCTGAAATTGGTTTCGGGCAGAATTTCCCTAAACTTATAGCCACCATCTTTAATTTCGAAGAAACCATTATTTGTAGTAGCCAAAACTATATTGTCATTCGTTTCAAGAAAATCATATACTGTTCGGTTTGCGTCTTTTGATTTTAAAAATTGAACGGTGTCATTGGTTTGATGGGTAACCTTATAAATTCCCTTTTCATAAGTTCCCAAATAATAATCTGAAGCTTTATCTTGAAGGATTGTGCTTACTGGGGCAATATTGAAAATGGTTTTAAAATCATTTGATTCTTGATTATATTTTCCAAGTTTTCCAGAATTGGAAACGATCCACAATTGGCCAGTTTTATCCACATAAATTTTGCCCAACTTACTGTATTTTGGTCGAGTCACATCCTCAAATTGAATGTCATAATGAACAAAATCACGCCCATCATATTTGTTTAAACCATCTTGGGTGGCAAACCACATAAAGCCAGTACTGTCTTGGGCGATGCTGACTACACTGTTTTGCGACAAGCCCTGTTCTACGGTAAGCTCCCGAAAAGCCACCTGTTTATTGCTTTGCGAAAAAACAATCCAAGGGAATAATAAAATAAAAAGTAGCTTTAAAGACTTCATTAATGATTTGTTAGGCCAAATAAAATTACTAAAAATATAATAGCTGAAATCTGTGAGAAATTTTAAGTAAATTTTCCCACCTTTTAATAGGCATTTGGGCATTTTCAAGGATGGTTATATTTAACAAACAAAAACATCAAAAAAGAAATGGAATATTTAAAAAAGCTTTCTATATTTGCAACCTCTTAAGCAAAACGCTTAGAAAACGCATACCACTGGAGAAATGGCAGAGTGGTCGAATGCGGCAGTCTTGAAAACTGTTGAGGGTCACACCTCCGGGGGTTCGAATCCCTCTTTCTCCGCTAAAGCCTGTAAACAGTACGTTTACGGGCTTTTTTTTATTTTATGCAAATTCTTTTAAGATAGAAATTAGCCTTCCCAATTTATAGTTTGCAGTTAACAGTCTGGAAAATTTTTTCACAAAATTCATTTTTTCGTTTTCAGACTCATCCAATTTAAATATATTTCTAAATCAATTCAGCAACTTCAATATTAGTCGGAAAAATAAAACATCATGAGCAATTACCACATCAAGAATTTAGAAGAATATTTTCAGGTTTATAGAAAATCCGTTCGCGATCCAGAAAATTTCTGGGAAGAAATTGCCGAAGAAAACTTTATGTGGCGCAAACGCTGGGACAAAGTGTTGGAGTATGACCTCTCAAAACCTGAAGTTTCGTGGTATAAAGGGGCAAAACTGAACATCACCGAAAATTGCTTAGACCGCCATTTATATAATCGTGGCGACAAGACCGCCATTATTTTTGAACCCAATGATCCTTCCGAAAAAGCGGAACATATAACTTACAAACAACTCCACGAACGGGTTTGCAAGTTTGCAAACGTTTTAAAGGATCATGGAATAAAAAAAGGCGACAGGGTTTGTATCTATTTGCCGATGATTCCTGAGTTGGCTGTATCAATATTGGCTTGTGCACGTATTGGCGCCATACATTCCGTAGTTTTTGCGGGGTTTTCTTCTACAGCACTTCACACACGGATTAATGATTCTGACTGTAAAATGGTCATCACGAGTGATGGTTCATACCGTGGCGGCAAAACCATAGATTTAAAAGGTATTGTAGATGAAGCCTTGCGTTCCTGCCCGGGCGTAAAAAGTGTTTTGGTTGCCAAACGCATCAACAGTGAAATAACATTGAAACCAAATCGTGACAAATGGCTACAACCTTTGCTTGACAATGCAAGCGACCAGTGTGTCCCTACAATTATGGACGCCGAGGACCCATTGTTTATTTTGTACACTTCCGGTTCTACCGGAAAACCCAAAGGTATGGTTCACAGTACGGCGGGCTATATGGTTTATACGGCATACACTTTTAAAAACGTATTCCAATACCGCGAAAACAATATATTTTGGTGTACTGCAGATATTGGCTGGATCACTGGCCACAGTTATATTGTTTATGGACCCTTGGCAAACGGTGCTACAACCCTTATGTTTGAAGGAGTTCCCTCCTACCCAGACTTTGGGCGCTTCTGGCAAGTAATTGAAAAACATAAAGTAAACCAGTTTTACACCGCCCCTACAGCTATTCGTGCTTTGGCAAAGGAACGTTTGGATTTTTCTGAAAACTATGATCTTTCTTCCCTTAAAATATTAGGAAGCGTGGGCGAACCCATAAATGAAGAAGCATGGCACTGGTATAATGACAATATCGGGAAGAAAAACTGTCCAATTGTAGATACATGGTGGCAGACTGAAACGGGCGGCATTATGATTTCGCCCATTCCCTACTCCACGCCAACCATTCCAACGTACGCCACCTTACCTTTGCCTGGAGTGCAACCTACACTAATGGACGAAAATGGCGATGAGCTGAAAGGAAACTTAGTGAGTGGACGTTTGTGCATTAAGTTCCCTTGGCCAGCAATGGCGCGGACAATCTGGGGCAATCACGAACGTTATCGCGAAACCTATTTCGCTGCTTATGAAAACAAATATTTTACTGGTGACGGCGCCTTACGCGATAGTACGGGCTACTACCGCATTACGGGACGCGTGGATGATGTTATTATTGTATCTGGCCACAATTTGGGTACCGCGACTATTGAAGACGCAATAAACGAGCACCCAGCGGTTTCAGAAAGCGCAATTGTCGGCTTCCCACATGATGTGAAGGGGAACGCACTTTATGGTTTTGTTATTTTAAAAGAATTTGGTGAGAGCCGCCTGCACGAAAATCTTCGTAAAGAGATAAACCAGATTATCACTGAACATATTGGCCCAATAGCCAAATTAGATAAAATTCAGTTTGTAACGGGTCTTCCAAAAACCAGAAGCGGAAAAATTATGCGCCGTATTCTTAGAAAAATTGCAGAGAAAGAAACCAGTAATTTGGGAGACATCTCTACATTGCTCAATCCAGAATGCGTTCAGGAGATTATGGACGGAGCGGTTTGATATGAAAACTTTAAGAACATCATTGCCTTTTGAGTAGTAGGTCTTTTATAAGTTTATCAAAGAAATCAAATAATAATAACAACGCATTTTAAAAAGGCATATATCTAAACCCTTTCCTGATAACTCGTCGGTGTTTTGTATCTTTGCACTTTTAAATTTGGAACCATGTACACCAACGCTTTACAAGCCATTTCACCAATAGACGGCAGATACGCATCAAAAACTTCCAGTCTTATTCCATATTTTTCTGAAGAGGCACTCATTCGGTACCGCGTACAGGTGGAAATTGAATATTTCATTGCTTTGGTAGAACTTGATTTACCGCAACTAAAAGATTTTGATAGAGACCTTTTCCCTGAATTACGGAATTTATATCTTGAATTTTCGGTTCAAGACGCAGTAAAAATAAAAGAAACCGAAAAGATTACAAATCACGATGTAAAGGCAGTTGAATATTTCATTAAAGAAAAGTTTGACGATTTAAAACTTCAGAATTATAAAGAATTCATCCACTTCGGCCTGACCTCACAAGACATCAACAATACTGCAATTCCACTTTCTTTGAAAGATGCTGTCAATGAGGTTTATGTACCTCTTTTACTGGAATTAAAAAATAAGCTGAAAGCTCTTTCCGAAGAATGGGCTGAAGTTTCCATGCTTGCGCGAACACACGGACAACCTGCTTCCCCAACGCGTCTGGGAAAGGAAATTGAAGTTTTTGTTGTACGTATTGAAGAACAGTTCGATTTAATGAACGATATAAAAAGTGCAGCAAAATTTGGTGGCGCAACCGGAAACTTCAACGCTCATAAAGTAGCTTATCCAAACATTGATTGGCGCGCCTTCGGGAAAAAATTTGTGCAGGATACTCTCGGGTTACACCACTCCTTCCCTACCACACAAATTGAGCACTATGATCATTTGGCCGCTCTTTTTGATTGTTTAAAACGAATCAATAACATTTTGATTGATTTGGACAGGGATATTTGGACCTACGTTTCCATGGATTATTTCAAGCAAAAAATAAAAGAAGGTGAAGTTGGCTCCAGTGCCATGCCGCATAAAGTAAACCCCATAGACTTTGAAAACAGTGAAGGTAACTTGGGAATTGCAAATGCACTTTTTGAGCATCTCTCGGGAAAACTTCCTATAAGTAGATTGCAACGCGATCTTACCGATAGTACTGTTTTACGAAACATTGGTGTTCCCATTGGGCATACGCTAATAGCTTTTCAATCTACTTTGAAAGGTCTGAACAAGTTATTGTTGAACCAATCAAAATTTGATGAAGATCTGGAGAATAATTGGGCTGTTGTAGCAGAAGCAATCCAAACCATTTTAAGGAGGGAAGGCTATCCAAACCCATACGAAGCACTGAAAGGTTTAACACGTACTAACGAACGCATCAACCAAACATCAATCGCAAATTTCATTGAAACCTTGGAAGTGCCTGAAAGCGTTAAACAAGAAATGCGAAATGTTACTCCTGCAAACTATACGGGTATTTGATTAAATTCGTTTAATAAAAAAGACTTCACCCACATAGTGGAAGAAGCCTTTTTGACTATTAATCAACAAATTTAATCTTTAAATATCTTTCCAAATCCTTCTATCTTGGATACATCTAAATCACCTCGTTCGGCAGACTTCATAAGTTTCAGCATTTGATCTGGGCGCATATTTTCTCCCAACAACCTGAAAACCGCAAAGCCGCGTTTGTCATCGCTCGCAAAAACAATTACCTCATCAATGGCATCCTCTTCACCGGTATATTTTAAGGTGGCATCCCAATCATTACTTTTTATACGGGTCAATTCTTTGTAACGTTCTTGGTCCAAAATAGCTTTCAGTTGTTGCTTTTCCATTTCATAATCAACCGTATCGTCTTCTTTTATAGGGTAAGCAACAACATTCACTTTTTTAATAGTGTTCAATATATCCTTTTCCTCTTGGGTAAAGCTGCTGTTTCTTCCTTGTAGCAAACTGGCAGCAATGTCCATTTTTACAAATTTGTCATTGTCTTGCTTTTCCACCAAGTACTTTTGCAAGGATTTATCACTACAGGAAGCCAATGTGAGCGCTCCAAGTATTAAAGCCATAAAATATTTCAGCAGTGACGCCATGGTTATTGTTTTTTCTTGGTGTCAATATTCTTAAGTTCTTCACTGCCGGGAACTTTTAAATCTTCTGTCAGTTTTGAAATCTGCTTCAAATCGATATTTCCTGTAATACTCATAATTACCGTCGTCGGTTTTCCATCCACCATTCCGTCTAAGTGCATCAATAGCTCACTAACGAAATTTTCGTTCTTACCTTCCTTGCTGTAGAATTTGATATTTTTACCATCTTCTTTTACGCGCATCAACTCACCTAAATTCTTTGAGGTTGAAATATATTTTGCAACAGCAGCATCCATGTTTTTTGCCACGGCAGGATTGTCTGTCGTGAAAATTTTGATATTTTCCAAATCGTTGACCATTTTAAGGTATGCTTGTGCTTCGGGATCTGAGGAGTTTAAATCCATCTTGCTCAAAAGTTTGAACATATTTTTGGTTACGACTACCGAAGTTACATCTTTTTCGTTTTCAAAGGAATCAAAAGCGTTTTGTGCCCAAGAAACCATCGGTGCTATTGCCAGTGCTAGTAATATTGCTATTTTTTTCATCGTTTATTATTTATTGTTTGTTATTGTAATTGTCTATTTTCTTTATTAAAAAATCTTATTCAAAAATCTTATCCTTCGTTATTGCAAATTGTTTCACGAACGTGAGCTGCTCTGCCCCTTTGTTCAAATTTTCCGAAAGCAGCAGCATTGCATTTTTACTTTTTTCAAAAGCTGCCAAGGCTTCTTTCTCTTCTTGCGTATAGTGCGGGCGCGAAAAGTAAAAGCTTCCCACTCCAAAAGCAACAACCAATATTGCAGCTGCGGAATACCACCAAGCTTTAAAGGTTTTTGGTTTGCTTTCAGGTAGTTTGAATGCCCTGCTAGTGCGCTCTGCCTTTGCGGTTTTCAGTCCTACAAAGATTGGTTGATACTGAACCAGATCATCCGCAACAGTTTCATTGTTGAAATAGTCCTGCAATGTCTTTTCTTCTTCAAGACTGGTGGCACCTTCGAAATAGGCGTCCAGTAAAATTTTTATATTAGCCAATTCCATAATTATATTGTTTAATCATTTCGTCCCTAACTGTTTTTCGTGCACGGGAAAGTGCCACTCGTATCGCGGTTTTGTTACTATCTAGCATTTGCGCTATTTCTGAAAATTCAAATTGTTCTACATCGCGCAATTGAAGAACGATTCGTTGTTGCTCCGGCAAGGTTTCCATAATTTTATAGACCAATTCAACACCATCATTCGCTTCAATTTTCTTTTCAATATTTTCCGAAGTTTGATAATTGCTGTGTACTATTTTTAAATTTGAAGCCTGTTTCGATTTCAGTCGGTCCAAACAATAATTTTTGGTCATCGTGATTGCAAATGCTTCTGGGTTTTTATAGTTTTCAATACTTTCTTTTCCGTTCCACAATTTTAATAATACTTCTTGCACGGCATCTTCAGCTTCATCTTTGGACACCAAAATTCTTTTGGCTAAACGATAGAGCCTATCTTTAAAGGGCATTATTAAAACAGTAAATTCGGTTTTGTCCATTTTGGTGGTTGTGGTTTTTCCGGTGTCTATTTAAATGACGAATGATGCCTATTTTTGTTACAATACATTTTTAAAAGGATTAAAAAATGAAGAACCAAGAGACCGAAAAGAGTTTGGTAAAGTATAAAAAATCTTCGTTTAAATATTCTCTTGGCTATTTCCGTTAATTCTTGTTCTATTTCAAACGAATTCATTTTAAATCATTTGAAATAATTTCACCTAAAAAACATATTTTTACCTTTACAATATAATCCCTAATTTACCTGTTTTAATTCTATACATTTAAAAAAAACTTCTTATGTCAAGAAAAATTTTTATTCCCCTTTTGGCTATTTCTATGCTTTTTGTTTCCTGTTTTGAAGATATGGACGACAATATTCAACCCGCTTCAACACTTGATATCCAGAATTTTATATACAGAGGATTAAACTATTATTATCTATACAAGGCAGATACCCCCGAACTTGCAAATGATGCTTTTTCAAGCCAGGGAGAACTTGATAGTTTTCTAAATAATTACGATTCTCCAGAAGCTTTGTTTGATTATTTGTTGTCGCCACAAGATCGCTTCAGTGCATTATTCAGTGATTTTAGAGTTATTGAGGATGCGCTGAGCGGAATTAGCCTTAGCAATGGTATGGAATTTGGCCTAGTGTACTATCCAGATAACAGCAATAATGTTTTTGGTTATGTGCGTTACGTTCTGCCAAATACAGATGCCGAAGCACAAGGTTTAAAGCGCGGGGATTTGTTTACTACTATTGATGGGCAACAAATAAACGGTCAAAACTATATAGATTTACAAACCCCAAACAGTTATACCATTGGTTTGGCCACTTATGATGGTACTAATTTTATCCCCACCGGCGAAACTGCTCTTTTAAACAAAACCCAATACAACGAAAACCCGGTATATAAAGTAAAAACATTTGATATAAACGGTGAAAAAATTGGCTATCTAATGTACAATGGTTTTATTAAAGATTATGATTCACAGCTTAATGATGCTTTTGCACAGTTTAAAGCACAAGGAGTTACTAACCTTGTTTTGGACCTTCGCTATAACGGTGGTGGATCTGTTGAAACAGCAACCGATCTGGCCAGTATGATTACGGGGCAATTCAATGGACAAGTTTTTTATAAAGAATTTTGGAATGCCGATCGACAAGCGGCAAACGCTTCAGATGGGCTTTTTGATAGTTCTATTAGTAATGGTTCGGATATAAACAGTCTTAACCTCAACAATGTTTACGTTTTAACAACTCAAAGAACAGCTTCCGCCAGTGAATTGGTTATAAACGGACTAAACCCTTATATAAATACAGTTCAAGTTGGCGATACCACTACAGGAAAATTTCAGGCCTCATTTTTACTTTATGACGCTCCAGCCCCTAGTTTTAGTAGGCAGGAAGCAGATCCATCACATTATTACGCAATGTTGCCATTGGTGTTCAAAACTGCTAACGTTGCAGGAAACACAGATTATGGCGATGGATTATTTCCGCAAATTGCTCTAAAGGAAAATTATTTTGACTTGGGCCAATTGGGTGATGAAAACGAACCTCTTCTGGCCGCTGCCCTTTTTGAGATTGCCGGAAGACCTTTTAATGGGAAAAAAGATTTCAATCCATTGAAAGAGATTTTTGATAGTAGTGCAAATTCTCCAATTGATGGAAAAATGATTGGGAATTAACTGTCCAATTATCAAATTCATAGTAAAAAAGATTCCAATAAACTTAAACATTTAAAGGAATCTTTTTTTTTATTTTCAGAAAAGCTTATTCGTTGAAATAAATTCCGCCCGGAACAATACCCGTTTGGAAATCCTGAATTTGTTGATTATTAGATAAATCATAGATTATCAATGAACCTTTGCTCGCAAAATCCTTTGCGTCAGCTGCATAAAGCTTTCCTTCTTTTGCTTGAAGGGTATAAAAGTTTCCATCAATAATATCTGCTCCTGGTAAAGAGATGGAAGCTGTATCCACCTTATGCACCTTTCCGTCAAGGTTATAGAAAAGATTGACTCCATCAATTGTCAAACTGGTTGGG
>JAGQYY010000068.1:4052-13527 GCA_020435825.1 Aequorivita sp. | reverse complement strand
TATTGAAAATATCCATCCGGGTACACATCTTCACTGTAATAAAGGTATTTTCCGTCTGGTGAAACAAAAGGCTCGTTTACATCCTGTTGATCGTTTTTGCGTTTTGTAATTTGTAAACCGGTTCCGCCAGATTTATGATACTGCCACATTTCACCGGCACCCAAACTTCTTTCTGAGGAAAAATGCTTTCGCGCAATCAAATAATTACCATCCGCACTCCAAACCGCATTGTTCAACAATCGGAAATCTTCTTTTGTAACTTGTTTTGCATCGCTACCATCTACATTCATCATCCAAATGTTATCGCCGCCGCCCGCATCACTGGTAAACGAAATTTTAGAACCATCGGGACTGAACCTTGGTTGGATTTCAAAAGGAATGCCTGTTCTTATTGCTTTAGCGGTTCCTCCCGAAATAGGCATCGTATAAATATCGCCAAGCATATCAAAAACTATGGTTTTGCCATCGGGACTTACGTCCAGATTCATCCACGTACCTTCGTTTGTTGTGAAGGAATGGGTTTTATAATTAAAATCTTGTCCGGGATTGGCAACTTCCCATTTGGGTTCTTCCTTTTCCTTATCTTTTTTATTCTTCTTTTGTCCGTATATAGCGGTTGAGATAACAAGGCATATTATAAAGGGAAAGGTTTTCATGGTTAAAATATTTGGCGGTTAATTTCTTGATTTAATATTGTTTTCACACAGCGATATAATTTCTGAAATACGCTTTTGTCGCGTTTCTTCTCTTTTTGCGTGATTTAGCCAATAAAGATAACTTTTTCTATAACTACGGCTGAAATTTTCAAAATTTGAAAAAGCTTTCGTGTTCTTGTCAAATTCTTTTTGAAGATCCTCAGGAATCACTAGATTTTCCACATCGTCCAAAGCTGTCCAGCTTCCATTTTTCTTGGCTTCTGCTATTACTTTTTTTCCGTTTTTATGAAGAAGCCCTTCTTTTTCCAATTCTTTCAGGTATGATTTATTGAGAGCGCTCCAAACACTTTTTGGGTTCCGCGGACAAAAATATTGCTGGCGTTTTCCATCGCCAAGATTTTTAACCGTGCTGTCTATCCAGCCATAGCAAAGGGCTATTTTAACGGCTTCTTCCCATCGCATTGATGGAACTTCCATTTCAACTTTAAAGAAAATCAAATAAACGCCTTGGGAGTGTGTTTCGTGATTTTCATGCAGCCATTCCCGCCATTCAACATCATTTTTGAAGTAAAGTGTAGGCTTGTTTTTCATTGTTTTATTTCTTCGGAATTCACATAGAAATCTTCTTTAATCTGAAAATTTAAAATAGGGGAAGAGCGCGTTTTTGTTTTCCATTCCGAAGTTGGATAAATCCATTCCTCATTTCCGTTTATAATTGCAATAACAGGCATATCAAAGCCCTTAACAACATTTAAATATCGAAATTTCAGGTTTTTTCCATTAATGGAATATTCAATTTTTGGAACCATTACAGTTCTCAAATATTGATCAAAAAATTCAGAAAGATCTATTCCACTTTTTTCACTGATGTAATCTTCAATCTGTTTGGTGGTAACGGTTTGATGATAGAACTCTTTGTTCAAACCACGAAGGATTTGTCTCCATTTTTCATCATCTTCAATAAGTTGGCGAATCATGTGGAGCGTGTTTCCGCCTTTGTAATACATATCGCCACTTCCAGAATTATCAACATTGTACTGCCCTATAATTGGGCTTTGGTTCATTATTTTTTTACGGGTGCCGATTACATATTCCGAAGAAGCCTTTTTCCCGAAGAAATAATCCAAATACAAATTTTCCGAATAATTGGTAAACCCTTCGTGGATCCACATGTCTGCCACATCTTTATTGGTTATACTGTTGGCAAACCATTCGTGGCCGCTCTCGTGGATAATGATAAAATCAAACTTCAATCCCCAACCCGTGTCGGAAAGGTCGCGGCCCAAATAGCCATTTTTAAATTTATTGCCATAGGTTACGCTGCTTTGGTGCTCCATTCCTAAATAGGGCGCCTCGACGAGTTTATAACCGTCTTCATAAAAAGGGTAGGGGCCAAACCAGTGCTCAAAAGCTTCCATCATCATGGGTGCCTGTTTAAATTGTTCTTTTGCTTTCGCTTCATTTTCACGGAGCACATAATAATCCATATCCAGCATTCCTTTTTCGCCTTTGTACTTTTCGCCCCAATGCACATAATCGCCAATGTTTATGTCCACGCCATAAGCATTTATTGGATTTACCACTTGCCACACCCAGGTTTTTGTGTTTTTATTTTCAATTACTTCTTTAAGTCTTCCGTTGCTAACATCCATCAAATCTTTGGGTGCGGTTACTGAAATTGTAATGCCATTATCGGGTTCGTCTGAAGGATGATCCTTCAGCGGCCACCAAACACTGGAGCCAATTCCTTCGTTTGAGGTTGCAATAAAATCTTTTCCGTTACTGTCTTTGGTCCAAGTGAAACCTCCATCCCAAGGGGGGCGAACGGCTTCAGTTGGTTTTCCGGAAAAATAGATTGTTATTTTTTCCTCGTTTCCTTTATGTTGTTTTTTTTGAAGTTTTAAGAAATGGGCATTTCCTTCGGAAGTGAACGAAACTTCTTTTTCGTTCTGAATAATTTTATCAATCTTCATCGGTTCTTGAAGATCAATTTGCATTATGTTGTTTGGTTCCAAAACTTTATATGAAATGGTATTACTGCCCCCAATAGTTTTTTCGGAAGGGTTTACCGCAACTTTCAAGTCGTAATACGTAACATCAAACCAAGCCCTTTCGGGAGTTATACTTCCGCGAAGTGTATCTGCTCGGGTGAATTTTTGCGCAGGTGCCGTTAGCCATATCAGTAGGATAAAAAGGGAGAATAGGTGTTTCATTTTTGAAAAATCTTAAATGGAATGCCTAAAAATAGGTTAAACGCTAGGAAGAAAAAACATAATTTTTGTACATTTTCAATGTTTATTCTGCCACAACAGCCAGTTTCTTGCCATTTGGGCTGATGGCCATACGGGTAATGTTCCTCAAGCCATATTCCTCCAAAGATGCAACCTTGGTCCATTCGGAGTCACCTAATGTGTCGTACATATAGATCTTATTGCCGCTACCTATTAGGATTTGGGTTTCGTTAAGCCAAATATAATCTTGAATGCCGATGGGCAACTGGGTTACAAAAAAGCTTTCATAGGAGTCCATATCAAATAGGTAAAGATCTAGATTTCCTTCTTCATTTACCAAAGAATAGCTCATTGAATTGGTTTTTGGCACTTTTTGAAGGGAACGTCCGGCATTGTAAAATAAGGTGTCTGTTTTTTTTGATTGCAAATCAATTAGTGCGAGGTCCATTTTATCGCCATTCAAAACAGTTGAGAGAATTTTTGAGTCTCTATAAAAAGCGAAATAAGCTATTTGTAAATCTTTGATTAATTCAGTTGATTTTCCTGTTTGCGAATCATACTTATACAACCTTTGCAGACCATCTTTGTCAAGCCGAACGGCTGCAACATCATTGTTAGAGGGAAATTTTTGAGGGGAATATTCTCCTCCATCTGTTTTATGGTTGAACCACTTTTTAATTTTCGAATTAAGGTTGTATGCCGCAATATCGGTTTGCCCGTTATTATTCCCTGCAAAAACAAGCGTTTCATTTGAAATAAAGGACGGCTGGTTGTCATAACCTTCATTGTTTGAAACATTTTGCATATTCAGTAACTCTAAGCCTTCATATGCTGGAGCAATATCAAATACATATACTTCGGGGTTCTCCTGTGAAAAACTGAAAAGAGTTGTGGTAAGGGTTAAAAGGCAAAGGAGCTTTTTCATTATAAATATTTTTTGTTTTAAAAATAACAAACTTCGAACCAATTTTTCAATAAAAATAAAACCGCTCCATTTCCGGAGCGGTTTTAAGAATAATTTAATAATACAGTTAAAACGGATAATTGTTTCCCGAAATAACTTTATGGGCAATCGTTCTTCTCAATTCGCCAATGTTTGGCATATTTTGATATTTGGTGAAACGCTTAAGGCCCATCAACATTGCACGTTGTTCATCTCCTTCGGAAAAGGAAAGAATCGCTTCTTTAGCTTTTACGCTTATAATATCAACAGCGTGGTAAAGGTATAGTTGCGACATTGCAATTTGTTCCTTTTGCGAATCCTCTCCGAAACGTTTTACATTCTTTTCGGTACGAAGGATAGCGCTCTCAGCCAAATAGATCTCAATCAAAATATCCGCTGCTGCCATTAGTGTTTGCTGATGTTCTTCCAGTTCGGGGCCATATTTTTGTACAGCACTTCCACCTACCATTAGGAATACCTTTTTCAGTTTGGCGATCATCGCTTTTTCTTCTGAAAGCAACTCAGAGAAATCAGGCGTTTCAAAAGAAGGAATTCCCATTAATTCTGAAGCTACGGCCTGTGCCGGATTTAAGATATCTACATGGCCTTTCATGGCTTTTTTTACCAACATACCAACGGTAAGCATTCTGTTTATCTCGTTGGTGCCTTCATAAATGCGGGCAATTCGGGCATCACGCCATGCAGATTCCATTGGCGTATCGGCACTATAGCCCATTCCGCCGTAAATTTGTATGCCCTCATCGCTACAATTTTGGATGTCTTCGGAAACGGCCACTTTTAAAATGGAACATTCAATGGCATATTCCTCAACACCTTTCAATTCTGCTTCTTGATGGCTGTTGCCTTCTGCCATGCGAATGGCAATCCGGTCCTCAATATTTTTTCCGGCACGGTAGCAAGCGCTTTCACCCACATAGGCATTGGTCGCCATTTCGGCCAATTTCAATTTAATGGCACCAAAAGAGGAAATGGGCACGGTAAACTGAATGCGCTCGTTGGCGTATTGAACCGCATTGGCAATTACCCTGCGCTGTGCATCCAGACTTGCGGCGGCAAGTTTTATTCTACCTACATTCAGGGCGTTCATTGCAATTTTGAAGCCTTCGCCACGACCGGCCAGCATATTTTCTACGGGCACCTTGGTCTCGTTAAAGAAAACCTGGCGGGTAGAAGAGGAGTGTATGCCCAGTTTTTTTTCTTCCTCGCCCAAGGAAATTCCATTGTTTGGGTCGTTTTCAACAATGAAGCCGGTAATGTATTTATCGTCTTCAATTCTGGCAAAAACGATAAATGTATGGCAAAATCCAGAATTTGAGATCCACATTTTTTGTCCCGTAATGGAATAGTATTTTCCGTCTTCCGAAAGTACGGCTTTTGTTTTTCCGCTATTGGCATCGCTTCCTGCTCCGGGTTCTGTAAGGGCGTAGGCACCAAACCATTCGCCAGAGGCTAACTTGGGGACATATTTTTTCTTCTGTTCTTCGGTTCCATAAAGGGTAATTGGCATGGTGCCAATACCTGTATGCGCACCAAAAGCGGTAGCCACCGAGCCTGTTGCCCCCGAAATGTAGTCGCAGACCAACATCGTGGTCACGAAACCCATGCCAAGTCCTCCGTATGCTTCTGGAACGGCAACGCCAAGCAAACCAAGTTTGCCGGCTTTGCGCATAACTTCTTCCGTAAGGGCATAATCTTTATGCTCAAACCGTTCTTTGTTTGGCCATATTTCACGATCTACAAATTCCTTAACGGAATCGCGCATCATTTTTTGTTCTTCCGAAAAGTCTTCTGGTGTGAAAACGTCTTCAGCCTTTGTTTCCTTAACGATAAATTGACCTCCGCGTAGAAGTTCTGAATTAATTTTATTAGGTGTTTCCATTTTAATTTTTTTAATATTTATGTAAATTTTAGAGAAGAGAATAAAGAATAGAGAGTAGAGAAAAGAGAAAAAGTAAATTTAAATTTAAATTTAAATTTAAATTTAAAATTAAGCTTAATCACCAAGTCCATTTTGAAAACTCATTGTCATTCTTTGCCATTCTGCTATTTTATTTTCGAATTTATTTAATGTTTCATCATCTATATATTTTCTGTGCTTTGCTACTAAGAGTTGGGTTCCTAATTCATAGGAAGAACCGATGGAATAATCTAAAAAGTTGCTAAAAGCTTTATCACTCCGTCCAGAACCTTCGGCAATGTTGCTTGGCATAGAAACTGAACATCGACTCATTTGTGTACTCAAATCATATCGTTCGTGTTTTGGAAAAGACATTAGAATGTCAGAGATGTCATTGGCGATTTCCAAACCCAATTGCCATATCTTCAAGTTTTTATAATTGTGCCTTTTCATCTTTATTAAGTCAAATTTTTCAACTCTCTTTTTCTCTTCTCTCTTCTCTCTTCTCTCTTCTCTCTTCTCTCTTCTCTCTGTTCTACTTAAGAAATTCATAAACCCCTGCGGCACCTTGCCCAGTCCCCACACACATAGTCACCATTCCGTATTTTCCTTGCAGGTTTCGCTTGCGCATTTCATCAAAAAGCTGAACGGAAAGTTTTGCACCGGTGCAGCCAAGCGGATGCCCCAATGCGATTGCACCGCCGTTTACGTTTACTTTTTCCTTGTCCAGGCCAAGTTCACGGATAACCGCCAAGGATTGTGAGGCAAAAGCTTCGTTCAACTCTATGAGTTCCATTTGTTCTTGCTTCAATCCAGCTTGTTTTAAGGCTTTTGGAATTGCGTAAACAGGGCCAATTCCCATAATACTGGGCTCCACGCCAACGGCAGCGAAACTTACCAAACGGGCAATGGGCTCTATGTTTAATTCCTTTACCATTTCTTCGCTCATGATAACTGCAAAGGCAGCTCCATCGCTCATTTGCGAAGAATTTCCTGCGGTAACACTTCCACCTTGGGCAAAAACGGGCCGCAATTTAGAAAGGGCTTCAATATTGGTGCCTTTACGGGGACCTTCATCTTGGGTTACGGTATATTTTTCAGTTACTTTTTTTCCCGAACCGTTTACGAAAGTGTGCTCCACTTCAATAGGCACAATTTGGTCTTGAAAACGATTTTCATCTTGGGCTTTCAAGGCACGCATTTGGCTTGTATAGGCAAATTCGTCTTGGTCCTCGCGGGAAACATTGTATTTTTTTGCAACGGCTTCTGCAGTCAATCCCATATTCCAATAATAATCTTCGTGACCTTCCTTCGCCAATTTATAATCGGGCACCGGTTTGTAACCGCCCATTGGAATATAACTCATACTTTCCGCGCCACCTGCAATGATGCAATCTGCCATTCCACTTTGGATTTTCGCAGCGGCTATTGAAATGGTTTCTAAGCCAGAAGCACAATAGCGGTTCACCGTCATCCCCGGAATGTCAACAATGTCAAGGCCCATCAGCGAAATCAATCTACCCATGTTTAGGCCTTGCTCGGCTTCGGGCATTGCGTTACCCACAATTACGTCGTCAATTCGTTTTTTGTCGAGTTGCGGCAATTCGTTCATAATATATTTAATGGTTTCCGCGGCCAATTCGTCAGGACGCTTAAAACGGAAAACTCCGCGAGGCGCTTTGCCCACTGCGGTTCTGTATGCTTTAACTATATATGCTGTTTTCATAATCTGCCCCCTCTAACTCCCCCAAAGGGGAGAAACTGTTACGGGGTAATTTTTTTAATTATACATTCTTTTTCATTTTTTCTCCTCCCCATTGGGGAGGTCGGGAGGGGCTTTTAGTTTCTCAAAGGTTTTCCTTTCTGTATCATATACTGAAGTCGTTCCAACGTTTTTCGTTCTCCGGTCAAACTTAAGAACGCTTCTCTTTCCAAATCGAGCAAATATTGCTCGCTCACTAGGCTGTTCTCGCTCAAATCACCACCAGCCATTACGTAAGCAAGTTTGTTGGCTATTTTCTTGTCGTGCTCGCTTATGTAGTTTCCGGCAACCATTTGATCTGTTCCAACCAGGAACATTCCCAAGGCTTGCTTTCCAAGCACTTTCACATCAGTTCTTGGAATTGGTTTTGTATAGCCTTGGTCAGCCATAAAACGGGCAACAGCCTTCGCCGCGGCTATCTGTCTTGCTTCGTTTACAATAACAATATCCTTTCCTTTTTGAAGAATTCCGGTATCATACGCTTCATACCCTGAAGTGGAAACTTTCGCCATTCCGATGGTCAGGAAATATTCCTGAAGCCTGTTCAGCTCAACATCATCTTTCTTAAAGGAATCACTGGCACGAAGTGTCATTTCTTTTGAGCCTCCACCGCCGGGAATTACCCCAACGCCAAATTCTACCAGGCCTATGTAACTTTCTGCTGCGGCAACCACGCGGTCTGCGTGAAGCGTAAATTCGCAACCACCGCCCAAAGTCATTCCGCGGGGAGCGACCACAACAGGAATGGAGGAGTAGCGAATGCGCATACTGGTATCCTGAAAATATTTTACGGCAGCATTCAATTCTTCGTATTCCTGCTCCACGGCCATCATAAATATCATTCCGATATTGGCGCCAACGGAGAAATTTTTTCCTTGGTTGGCGATTACCAATCCATCAAAATCTTTTTCAGCAATATCAATGGCTTTGTTTATTCCGGCCAAAACATCACCGCCAACAGCGTTCATCTTACTGATAAATTCTACGTTCAAGATGCCGTCGCCAAGATCTTCAACCACAACTCCGCTGTTTTTAAATACTTCGGAAGTTTTGCGGATGTTGTCCAGAATTATAAACGCATCCTGTCCGGGAACTTTTACGTGTTTTTTCTGCGGAATGTCGTAATAATAAGTGTTTCCTTCTTTTATGGTGTAGAAAGAATCCACCCCAGCTTCAAGCATTTCATTTACCCAAGCTGCCGGTTCCTTTCCTAAATCCTTAATTAATTCAATTCCTTTTTTTACGCCAACGGCATCCCAGATTTCAAAAGGGCCGTTGTCCCAGCCAAAACCGGCTTTCATGGCATCGTCAATTTTGTAAAGCTCGTCTGTTATTTCAGGAATTCTCTTTGAAACGTAAGCGAACATCGCCCCGAAGTTTTTTCGGTAGAATTCGCCTGCTTTGTCTTCGCCCGCAATTAGAATCGGGAAACGGTCGGTTACCTTATCAACCGATTTAGTTTTTTCCAAAGTGCCAAAAGCGGCTTTTTTTGCGCTTCTGTATTCTAAAGAATCGAGGTCCAGCGAAAGTATTTCGCTACTGCCGTCATCATTTTTTACTTTTTTGTAAAAACCTTGTCCGCTTTTGCTGCCCAACCACTTGTTTTCCATTAAAGTATTAATGAAACCTGGCAGGACAAATGTTTCATGTTCTTCGTCCTGTGGACAGTTTTGGTATATTCCGTTTGCCACGTGAACCAATGTGTCCAATCCAACCACATCCACAGTTCTAAAGGTCGCGGATTTTGGTCGGCCAATAACGGGACCGGTGAGTTTATCTACTTCTTCCACGGTAAGCCCCATTTCCTTCACTTGGTGAAAAAGGCTTTGGATTCCAAAGATTCCTATTCTATTTCCTATAAATGCAGGAGTATCTTTTGCAACTACGGAAGTTTTTCCGAGGAATTTTTCGCCGTAACCATTTAGGAATTCCAATACTTCTTTTGAAGTTTTTGGACCAGGAATG
>JAGQYY010000068.1:2747-3954 GCA_020435825.1 Aequorivita sp. | reverse complement strand
ACAGAAGTGTTTCTGAAAATCCTCGCTGCGGCCTTCGCTCATAAATTTAATGGGAATACCAGAGGTGTTCGATGTAATAAGCGTTCCGGGTTTTCTGTGTTTGTCAAGATTTTCAAAAACCTGTTTTTTAATGTCCAGGCGTTCTACAACCACCTCAATAATCCAATCGGCAGTGTTTACTTTTGAAATATCATCTTCCAAATTTCCGGTAGCGATGCGCTTTGCAAAATCTTTGTGATAGAGTGGGGCAGGGTTGCTTTTTATGGCTTTTTGCAAATCTTCGTTCACAATGCGGTTTCGCACTACTTTATCTTCAAGGGTAAGTCCTTTTTTCTTTTCGGCATCGTTCAGCTCGCGAGGAACAATGTCTAGCAATAACACTTCCACGCCAATGTTGGCGAAATGGCAGGCGATGCCGCTTCCCATAATTCCGGAACCGATTACTGCTACTTTGTTAATTCTTCTTTTTGACATTTTTTTTAGTTATGAGTTATGAGTTCAGAGTTATGATTTTTAATTGTTATCCTAATTCTGCATTCTAAATTCTAAATTCATTGAGATTCGTATATTTTTTTTGAATTGACCAGTTCTGAAATTGTATTGGCCACCTTTTTGAACGTCTGCAAATCTTCGGCAGAAACATTTTTTTGAACGGCTTCATCAAAGCCTAAAACCACACTTTTTGAAAACTCGCGCATTTCCAGACCGAAAGGAGTTAAATGTATTAAAACCCCGCGACCATCATCCGGATTGGGTTTTCGTTCAATCAATCCTTTTTCTTCCATGGATTTCAAGGTACGCGAAAGGCTGGTGGCTTCCATCCCCATTTTGGGCCCAAGTGCCGTGGAAGGCGTTCCTATCTCAGGATCGATGCTTATTAGGGCAAAGCCCGTGGCCATAGTGCTTCCTTTTTTTCCGGCTTCTTCATTGTACATTTTGGTAACGCTCATCCACGTGGAACGCAGTATATAATCAATCGTTTTTTCTTTCATTAAAAGACTTTGAAAAAATGGATTACCAAAGATACAAAATTTTATTATGCACGCATAGTATATGCGAATGTTTTTTTTCTTATGACTTAAGACTTAAGACATAAGACCGCTGCGCTTAAAGACTTATGATAAAAGACTAGAGAAAAGAGAAAACAGAAAAGAGAAAACATGTAAGGCTAATGGGTGCTTTAATTTGCAACTAATTTCAGTCCGAC
>JAGQYY010000068.1:0-2649 GCA_020435825.1 Aequorivita sp. | reverse complement strand
CTAGAGAAAAGAGAAAACAGAAAAGAGAAAACATGTAAGGCTAATGGGTGCTTTAATTTGCAACTAATTTCAGTCCGACGATGGAAAGAATAAGTGTTGAAATAAAGAACACACGCCAAAAGGTAACGGGCTCATTAAAATAGAATATCCCCAACAACACCGTTCCCACAGCTCCAATGCCCGTCCAGACGGCGTAAGCAGTTCCTATGGGAAGTGTTTTGGTAGCCTTAATTAGCAGAAACATACTGATGAAAAGACAGGCCAAAAAAGCTCCGAACCACCATTTTGAATCCAAGCCTGAGGTTTCCTTTACTTTTCCTAGGCAGAAAGCGAAAGCCACTTCAAACAGGCCGGCGATTATTAGTAGGAGCCAGTTCAATTATTCCCCACTATGCCCATAAATCTTATCATACAAATCCTTGTATTTTTCCTTGATTACTTTCCGTTTCATTTTCATTGTTGGGGTTAACTGTCCGCCCTCAATGCTCCACACATCTGGGGTCAATTCAAACTTTTTTACCTTTTCCCACTTTCCGAAGCGTTCGTTGTAAAAATCAATTTCCTTTTGGATGCGATTGATCACGGCTTCATTCTTTACTATTTCCTTGGGGTCGGAAGGTATGTTGCGTCCTTTTTTGGCGCCCCATTCCTTTAGGAAATCAAAATCGGGTTGAATCAATGCTGCCGGCATTTTTTCGCCTTCGCCCACTACCATAATTTGGTCTATAAAGCGGGATTGTTTCATAGCGTTCTCCAAAAGTTGCGGCGCAACGTATTTTCCACCACTGGTCTTGAACATTTCCTTTTTGCGATCGGTAATCTTTAAAAAACCTTCGCTGTCCACTTCTCCAATATCGCCCGTGTGGAAATAACCATTTTTAAGCACCTCTTCCGTCTGTTCCTGGTTTTTGTAATAGCCGCACATTACTTGCGGGCCTTTGATTAGGATTTCTCCATCCTCGGCAATTTTCACCTCTGTTTCTTTCAGTGGCTTGCCTACGGTGCCAATCTTAAAACCATGATTGCGCATATCATTCACGGAAACCACGGGCGATGTTTCGGTCAGTCCATAGCCTTCCATCACCGGAATTTGTGCTGCATTGAACACCCTCGCCAATCGTGGTTGCAAAGCTGCACTGCCCGAAGCAATGGCTTTCAGGTTTCCGCCCAAGGCTTCGCGCCATTTGCTGAAAATAAGTTTGTTGGCAAGTTTTAGTTTCGTTTCGTACCACCAACCGTTTTGGCCATAGGGCTCGTATTTAAGGCCGAGTTCAATAGCCCAAAAGAATAGCTTTTTCTTAACTCCAGTGAGTTCAGCGCCTTTTGCATAAATTTTATCATAAACCTTTTCAAGCAATCTCGGGACCGCACTCATTACCTCAGGTTGTACTTCTTTTAGATTGTCGCTTATGGTGTCGAGGGATTCCGCAAAGTGGATTTCTACCCCGCAATACTGGTACATATACAGCAGCATCCTTTCATAAATATGGCACACGGGCAAAAAGCTTAAGGCTTTTGATTTTCCCATATCTATTGGCAAACGTTCGGAACTATGCTTCGCATTGGATGCTATATTTTTATGTGAAAGCTTGACGCCCTTTGGTTTTCCGGTAGTTCCAGAAGTGTAAATTAAAGTCGCTATATCGTCTTCATGTATGGCCTCTTTTCGCTTTTCAACTTCATCCTGATTGCTATTATCCTTTCCTTCTTCAAGAACTTCGCGCCAGTTTTTGGCACCTTCTATGGTATCGAAAGTGTAAACCTCTTTGAGAGAGGGTATGTTGTTTCTTATTTTTTGCACTTTGTCATACACTTCCTTACAGGAAGCAAAACAGTAAACGGACTCACTGTGGTTTAGCACATACTCGTATTCCTCTTCCGAAATGGTAGGGTATATGGGCACGTCCTGTGCTCCGGTTTGCATAATGCCTATGTCGCAGATGTTCCATTCGGTACGGTTGGTCATCGAGATTATGGCAATTTTGTCATTTGGCTGTATCCCCATTCGGATAAGGGCCCGGCTAATGGCATTGGCCTTATCTATATATTCTTGGGTAGAAGTAGCTTGCCAAACACCGTTATATTTTGTGACAAGGGCTTGTTGTTGTGGGTATTTTTCCAGTTGGTAGTATGGAAAATCGAAAAGTCTTTTTGGGTCTTTCATGATAGTAATGTTACGGAAGTGAAAATAGCGATTTTTTTTAAGTTTTTTTGAAAATGAAAAGGGATTGTCGTCTGAATAAGAAATAGGATTTTTAAAAGGCTAAAAAACAGGATGTAAGACCGCTGCGCTGAAAGACATAAGACGTAAGACTTAAGACCGCTGCGCTGAAAGACGTAAGAAGCTCCAAAGTTAAAAGATTTAATGCTCAATTCTCACTACTCAATACCCAATTCTAAAACCAACAACCGACAACCCACAATCCTAAATTTCATCGAGAAAATAAATTTAATTATAAACAGAATAGTATTTATTAATATCTTTATTTTTCTCCCCTTTTTATTTGTTCCATTTGCAGATTTCCGTGCTAGGATGAATTTCTATTGTTTTATATTTGAAGATCTATAAAGAGCTTTATGAATAAAAAAGACTTAAAAGAATCTGACATAAAGGCGAAATATATCACACCTGCGATCTTGAAATCAGGT
>JAGQYY010000067.1 GCA_020435825.1 Aequorivita sp. | reverse complement strand
TTAAAATATTATTTTCTAACATTATTCAACCACAATCATTCTAAGGGTTTTCGTATTTCCATTCACCGTCAGCTTGCAGAAATAGGTTCCATTTGCAAGGTTCATTTCATTTAAATCCATAGGAATTATATACTTTCCATAACCTTTGGTTTCGTTGTTCATTACAGTATAGACCTTGCTACCCTGCACATCAAAAAGATCAATGCTCACAGTAGATTTTTCGTGAAGTTTAAACGAAACATAGGTTATATCGCTGGCTGGGTTTGGATATTGCACAATGTTGTTTACTTGTTGTTCCGCACCGTTTCCGGCAAAAAGAATTGGGGACGGCGTAACATCGGTCCATATACTCAACTGGCTTCCACTAAGCCTGGTCCAAATGGGTCGAACCACATTATTGTGTGCCACAATATTGGTATAATCGCCAAAGAAAACACCTGAATTTGGGTTAAAAGGCGACTCGCTGATTCTTTTGTTTGTTATAGTGGCTCCGCCATCATCTGAATATGCAATGTAAACATCTGTCATGTTCCCACTTGAATATTCCCTACGATCGTAAAACACAAAAAATAGGTTGCCGTTTGTTTGGTCTATATCCATCCAAGTGAAAAATTGTTGTTTTCCAGCAGGATCGTCATTCACGCGTATTGGGGCGCTCCAGGTGTCTCCCCCGTCGGTAGATTTGCTCATAAAAACGTCTGTGTCGTTTGCACCGTTACGTTGGTCGCTCCAATTTACGTAGATTGTTCCGTGATTTGGGCCACCGCTAAGGTCGCATTTGGTAATGGGTAAACCATTGGCACGGCTAATACCGGGAATACTATAATCCCAACCCGTAGGCATTGGGTCAATTGCTATTTCATTAGCCAACCACGTTTCCCCTTGATCTAACGATCTGTTGAAAACAAGACCGTTAGGGCCCGCCCAAGCCACATAAATTTCGCCATTGGGGCCAACCGCGGGAACTGCCCCTTCAACGGTATCGTCTTCATCAATACAATTTCCATCCACACTGTTTATCTTTTTAGGCGTTGACCATGTTTGGCCACCATCTGTCGATTTTGAAAAAAGAATGATCGATTTATCATTTGGGTTGCTGCTGCCATAATTGTCAAACTGTGTCCACGTTAAATAAATATTATTATTTGAACGGTCTATTACGCTCCATTGCTTGTCTTGGGCTTTTGTTCCGTTTAAACCAGTATAGGTTCCGCTGCTCCAGTTGTTGCCATTATCAGTAGATTTTTGACATACTATCCTATCAATCCAGTTTCCGCTGGCTGGGTTTGAAAGGTGGAAATAATAAAAATTTCCGTCCGTATCCACATCAAAAGCTGGGTCGCCCCACACGCCATAGCTAGACGTCATTTGCTGTTCGCTCCACGTAAGCCCACCATCGCTACTGTTATAAACATTGTTCAAATTGGCGCCTGCAACAAGAATATCCGTATTCAGCGGATTCATCATTATGGATGGTTCGTTTGGCGAATTGCTATTAGAAATCATTACGTTTTGGGCCACGACTGAAGTCGCAACAAAACACGACAGCAACAAAATTGCGGATAGTTTCTTTGAAGTCATACTATTTCAAATTTTAAAGAGTTAGTAAATGTATAAAATTCCTTGTGGTTTCTTCCGAAGAAAAAACATTCAATTCCCAAAATTCAATTAAAAAAAGAAGCAATAACCAACTGCTAAATTATTTTTAACGAATTTAGTAAACCCAAAAAAATGGAATTTCCGCATGTAATGAGACGAAAAGAATTCATCAAAATATCGAGTATTGCAGGAATAAGCTTGACAATATTCCCACATTTGTCATTCAAAAATTTTAAGGAAGAATTTACCAGAAACCAACTCATTGGAAAAGGTAACCCAGATATTGTGGGCGATAGCTATACTTCCAAAATGCACAAGACCGCAAAGGAAGCATTTTTGAGAATGAAAGCCGAAGCCGTCAAAGAAAATATAAATATTGAAGTGGTTTCTGCCTACCGAAGCTTTCAGCGGCAGAAAGAAATTTTTGAAGGGAAGTATAAAAAATTCACTTCAGAAGGTTTTTCGCCAGAAAAGGCAATTGAAAAAATCATTGAATATTCCACCATTCCCGGTACTTCGCGCCACCATTGGGGAACGGATATTGACATTATTGATGCCAATGCCCCGCGTCCCGCAAATGTATTGATGCCCGAAAATTTTCACGGAACAGGGCCTTTTTGCAAATTGAAAACATGGCTTAACGAAAATTCTGAAAGTTTTGGCTTTAATGAAGTTTATACAGACAACGGCAACCGAAAAGGTTTTAAATATGAGCCGTGGCATTTCAGTTATGCGCCCGTTTCAATCCCAATGCTGAAAGCTTACAAAGAACAGATTGATGTGAAAAAAATGCTTTCCGAAGAAAAAATAATGGGCAACGAGCATTTTTCCGAAGGCTTTGTTTCAAAATATGTGGAGGAAAATATTTTGGACATCAATCCAAAATTGTTGTAGGTAATGTAAAATTGAAAAAATCAAACCTATATTTCAAACCAACCCTTCGTACCTTTGCACCATGAACAAAAAAGTCCTTTTAATGATCCTTGATGGCTGGGGAATTACGCAAGATCCCGCCGTTTCTGCAATCGCACAGGCCAACACGCCTTTTATCGATTCGCTTTATAACAAATATCCGCACGGCCAATTACTCACCCACGGAATGAACGTTGGCCTACCTGAAGGTCAAATGGGCAATAGCGAAGTAGGCCATATGAACCTTGGTGCGGGAAGAATCGTCTATCAAGACCTCGCAAAAATAAATATGGCAGTGAAAAACGGTACGCTGAACAACGAACCCGAGCTTCAGAAAGCTTTTGCTTATGCAAAAACCCACAACAAGAATGTGCATTTTTTGGGTCTCGTCTCCAACGGTGGCGTGCATTCGCACATAGACCATTTAAAAGGATTGCTCACTGCCGCCCAGCAAGAAGGGGTTAAAAATATGTACGTTCACGCTTTTACCGATGGCCGCGATGTTGATCCCCATTCGGGAAAGGGTTTTATTGCTGATTTACAAAACCATTTGGGAAAAACCGGCGGGAAACTCGCTTCCATTATTGGCCGTTATTACGCCATGGATCGCGACAAACGTTGGGAACGCGTGAAAAAAGCCTATGATTTGTTGGTCTTCGGAAAAGGGACGGCTTCAAAAGATGCCGTAAAAAGTATAGAAAAAAGTTATGCCGAAGGAATTACCGACGAATTTATCGAACCCATTGTAATGACAACTTCCGAAGGAAAACCCATTGCCACCATTGAAAAGGATGATGTTGTACTGTTTTTCAATTTTAGGACCGACCGCGGTAGGCAACTTACCGAGGTGTTAACACAAAAGGATTACGAAAAATTTGGAATGAAAACGCTCCCATTGTATTTCGTAACACTTACCAATTATGATGATTCCTTCAAAAACATCCATGTTGTTTACAACAAAGAAAACCTGCACGACACCTTAGGCGAAGTCTTGGAAAAAAACGGAAAGAAGCAAATCAGAATCGCAGAAACCGAGAAATATCCACACGTAACCTTCTTTTTTTCCGGCGGTAGGGAAATTCCTTTTGAAGGCGAAAAAAGAATCCTTTGCCCCTCGCCTACCGTGGCTACCTACGATTTAAAACCCGAAATGAGCGCTTACGAACTTCGGGATATGATTTTGCCAGAGATTGAAAAAGAAACCGCCGATTTTATCTGCTTAAATTTTGCAAATCCCGATATGGTTGGCCACACCGGAGTTTTTGAAGCAGCGGTAAAAGCTTGCGAAACGGTGGATAAATGTGCAAAAGCAATTGTTGAAAAAGCCCTGGAAAGCCATTACGCAACAATCATAATAGCGGACCACGGGAACAGCGAAACGATGCGAAACCCAGATGGTTCGCCCAATACGGCCCATACCACCAATCCAGTACCAATCATTATTGTTGATGATGAAATCAAATCAGTCAAAAATGGTATTTTGGGCGATATTGCACCAACAATCCTTGATATTATGGGCATTAAAAAACCCGAAATAATGACACAACATTCCCTGATTTAAATTCTATGAAAAAATTAATCTTAATCCTTTCAGCAACACTTTTACTTGCCTGCAATACTTCCAAAGAAAAAAATAAGGTCGGAAAAAACACTTCAAAGGAAATGATTTCAGAAAACAACAAAGAAAAAATAAACGACACCGTTCCCTACGAAGACTCAATAATGCTTTTGGGAAAGGCCAACCGCAACGGTTTTCAAATGGACGCTTTTAAGGATTGGTTCAACAACGGTTATGAAGGTTACAAAGTAGATACCGAAACTGTTGAAAAGCTAAAACAACTTTTGAAAGATGTGGATATTACAGTTTTTATGGGAACTTGGTGCGAGGACAGCCAACGTGAAACACCTCATTTTTATAAAATTTTGGATGCTGCAAACTTTGATGGATTGAAATTGACTTTAATAACTGTTTCCGAAGAAAAAACCACACCGCAGGGTTTTGAGGATGGCAAAAACATTACCAACGTTCCGACGCTAATTTTCTATAAAAACGATAAGGAACTGGGACGAATCGTGGAATATCCAATCGAAAGCCTTGAAAAAGATATGTTCGCAATTTTAAGCGGCAAGGATTACAAACACGCTTACGCCGAATAAAACTTTAGCAACGGTATAATTCTTTGTAAATTTGCGGCTCGAAAAATGACAATGATTAGAGAAACACTCACCATAGCCGTAGATTTTGACGGAACCATTGTAGAAGATGAATATCCGCAAATTGGCCGTCCCATTATTTTTGCCTTTGATACGCTGAAAAAACTTCAGGATAACGGCCACCGTCTCATTTTATGGACCTACCGAAAAGGGCGCGCTTTAGAGGAAGCCGTGAAGTTCTGTGAAGGAAACGGAATTGTTTTTTATGCCGTAAACAAAAGTTTCCCCGAAGAAGAATTCGATATTTCATATAGCCGAAAAATAAATGCTGACGTTTTTATAGACGACCGTAACATTGGCGGCCTTAAAAGTTGGGGGGAGATATATCAGCAATTAGTTGGCGATCCCGCACCTCCAAAACCCAAAACACAGAAGAAGGGATTGTTTTCCTTTTTAAAATAGCAGTATGATAATTCCAAAAACAAGAGAAGAAATAGAATTGATGCGCGAAAGTGCCTTGGTAGTTTCCCGCACTTTGGGAATGCTCGCCAAGGAAGTGAAACCGGGCGTTACCACCAATCAGCTTAATAAAATGGCCGAGGATTACATTCGTGCCCAAGATGCCATTCCCGGCTTTTTGGGTCTGTATGATTGTCCTTCTACGCTGCTTACAAGTGTGAATGATGCGGTTGTCCACGGATTGCCAACAGATGTTCCATTACAAGAAGGCGATATAGTAGCTATTGATTGTGGCGCCATAAAAAATGGCTTTTACGGCGACCACGCCTATACTTTTGAAGTGGGCGAAGTTGCCCCTGAAATTAAAAAGTTGTTACAAATTACCAAGGAATCGCTTTATATCGGTATTCGTGAGTTTAAATCCGGAAACCGCGTAGGCGATGTGGGTTTCGCCATTCAAAATTATTGTGAGGCGCAAGGTTATGGTATAGTCCGTGAACTTGTAGGCCACGGCTTGGGAAGAAAAATGCACGAAGACCCCGAAATGCCCAATTATGGGCGTCGCGGGCGTGGCAAAAAATTTATTGAAGGAATGACCATTGCACTGGAACCTATGGTAAATATGGGAACACATAAAGTGAAGCAACTAAAAGATGGCTGGACCATTGTAACCCAAGATGGACAACCGAGTGCGCATTTTGAACACAACATTGCCTTGGTAAACGGAAAACCTGAACTGCTTTCCACATTTGCTTATGTTTATAAAGCCTTGGGGATTGTAAGTGATGAAGAAAAGGAGTTTCGGGAAAAGGAATTCGTAATCTAATTTTTAATAATTGTTCCGCAGAGTTACACAGAGAACCGCTGAGATTCACGGAGAAATGGAAAATAAATTAACCGATAAAATAATTGGAGCTGCAATTGAAGTCCACCGAAACTTAGGCCCAGGGCTTTTGGAATCTGCTTACAAAGAATGTCTCTTTTTTGAGCTTCGTTCGAAAGGGCTGATTGTAGAAAAGGAAAAACCATTACCGATTATTTACAAAGAAATAAAACTAGATCACGGCTATCGAATTGATTTATTGGTCGAAAATACTGTAGTTATAGAGATAAAAACGATTTAAAAAGATTTATTAACGCTCAGTGAAACTCCATGAAAACTCCGTGAAACTCTGTGTAACAACCCAAAAGCATTGTTCAAAAAAATCCTAAATACAATCCCGAGGCCTTGGCTTATAAAATTGAGTATTATTGGCAGGCCCATACTTGCCTTTTTTCTGAAGGGAAATAAATACACAGACCCCATTGACGGCAAATCCTACAGAAAATTTCTTCCGTATGGCTATGAATCTGTACGCGAAAACGTGCTTTCTCCCGGGACACTTTCGTTGGAACGGCACAGGCTTTTTTGGCTTTATTTGAAAAACGAAACCGGATTCTTCACAGAAAATCTGAAAGTGCTCCACTTCGCCCCCGAGCAGGCGTTTTACAAAAAGTTCAGAAAGATGAAGAACCTAGATTACACCACGACAGATCTCAATTCGCCCATTGCAGATGTGAAAGCAGATATCTGCAATTTACCCTTCCAAGATAACGAATTCAATTTTATAATCTGCAACCACGTTTTGGAACACATTCCAGACGATACAAAAGCAATGCAGGAAATCTACCGTGTTTTGGCTCCTGGCGGAACGGCGATTCTTCAAGTTCCCTATAAAGCAGATTTGGAAAAAACATTTGAGGACAACAGCATTACCGACCCCAAAGAGCGCGCAAAAATATTTGGGCAATATGACCACGTTAGGGTTTACGGCATGGACTATTTCGCAAAATTAGAACAAATTGGGTTTGTGGTCACGGCTGCGGATTACACCAAACAAGTATCATTGCAAGAAGTTGAAAGATATAGGCTTCCGTTGGGTGAATTGATTCCTGTATGCAAAAAGCTAGTTTCCTAAACGGCTTTTAAAGCCCTCCGTCATAAAAACTTGATGATTGTCCAACGAATCATTAAACGTTAAATACGCCTCCACATTTGGAAGGTTTTTCAGCAATTCCTTTGATTTTTCCAAGCCCAAAGCCATAAACGAAGTTGCGTAAGCATCTGCCGTGCCACAAGATGGCGCAATTACTGTTGCACTTGTAACATCGCTCATTTCCGCAGAACCGGTTAATGGATTCAACGTATGGACGTATTTTTTCCCGGTAAGGGAATCTATTCTGAATTTTCGATAATTTCCCGAAGACGCCATTCCCTCATTTTTTAGTTTCACGGTTGCATCATAGCTTCGGTCTTCAAGTTCTGAATCTACGGCTTCAATACCTACTACCCATTTTTGGTTTTTTTCAAGATTATTGCCTTTCGTAAGAATTTCGCCGCCCAATTCAATTAAGTAATCGGTTACTCCTTTTGACTCCAAATACCTCCCAAGACAATCAATCCCAAAGCCCTTGGCCACAGCATTAAAATCAAAATATATTTGTGGATACTCTTTCGAAACGGTTCCATCTGGGTTAATTCTTACTTTGTGAAAACCTACATATTTCATTAAGGAATCCAAAGTGGTGCTATCAATATTTTTCAAGGGTTTTACATCGCCAAAACCATAAGCATTCCGCAAAACACCTATGGTTGGGTCAAAATAACCATTGGTGGTTTTGTTTACTTCTTCGGAAATTTTAAAAACTTCTTTAAAAATTGAATCCACAACAACGGTGGAATCGCCATTATTTATTTTTGAAATATCGCTTTGGGGAATATACGTGCTCACGGAAAGATTTACGGCATCGATAACGGAGTCCAGCCCTTTTTTGAAATCGACATCCCTTTCTGAATAAAGCTGAATATTATACGTAGTTCCAAAAGCTTCTCCCTGAATAAAATGGTGTGCGGAGTCTTTCTTTTCACAGAAAATGAAAAGCAACAATACGGGTATTAAGATTAATTTTTTCATACTATTTCCTGCAATCCTTTATATACCAAGGTATAGTCTTCATCTTTTAAAACGGGTTTTCCGTAATCGCTGCCGTGGCCCAGGCCAACGCCGGCATAATAGGTTTTGGCCTCAAACTTTTGGGCATGTGATTTTATGGTCTCCATAAAAATTGGATCATAGGCGTGCGCATCCTGCGGATATGTGATGGCGCGTACTATGATGAAATGAAGTACTTTATTCTTCAAAGCTACAAACTGAGGATCGCTTTTCAGTTTTGAATTGACGCCCAAAAATTCATAACCTTCAGCTTCAAGTTGTTTTCCAACAATGTTCATTGCTAGATTGTGAAGCTCTTGTTTGGTAAGTTTTTCGCCCATAAGTAACTTCAAAATTACTAATATTTCGATTTATTTTTTCAAACCAATAAAAAAACCCATTCCAATTTACTTGGGATGGGTTTTTCGTATTTTAAGAACTAAAATTTAATTATAAATTTTAGTTTCGCCTAGCTCGGCATGTTGTGAGTTTTTGGCACTATTATCAGCTTTTACAACCATCACGACAAAGCTTAAGTTGTTAGCATTATATTCTGCGGGAATGGAAAAGGTATAGGTCTTTTTATATTCTTCATAAGCAGCTGTTTCTGGAATATTATCTCCAAAAAGTCCTGATAGTGAATTACGCAATGCGTCATTATGAACAAAATCCACAATTGGATTACCCATTCCGAAATAAGGGCTAGCAGGATTCGAATTAAAATAATTGACTTGATCTGCTATTATACCGCTTTCCAATAAATATACTACCAATTTATCGCCAGGTTCAGAGCCGTTTCTATAAATCACTTTTGCATCTACAGAAAGGGAAGAACCACTAATCTGTGAACTGATAGCTACTGAAAGATCTGTTTCTTGACCAGCAATACTAGTAACAGCATCATAATCATAAATTAGCGAGCTAGGAGGAGTAGCATTCCATTTTACAGTTCTGTTTAATTGTGTTTGTGGAAAACTATCCGGCACATCAAATTCAGCCTGAAGATCATCTATCTGTGCAAAGTCCATAGGATCAGGAGGCCCAATTGAACTTTCATGTATTGCAACAACTGAAACGTGATCCGTCAATACCAATACGGAATCAATAGCCACTAGAGCTTTTAAACAATATCCGCACCAGGTCCCTGTATAATCTTCCAAAACCACATTTCTTTTTGGAATATAAACTGTAAAGTTTTTCACAGGAGTTGTGAATGTTTCTCCATTTATTACATATTCTGCATAAACTTCATAACTTGCTTCTGTTGCAGATGAATATGTAAATCCAGAAATTGCTGCACCATTAACATAGAAAGTAGCATCAGATGCTGTATTATCTCCATTGGAATCAAGTAAGCCAAAAGTAATGGTTTGATTATTCATGGCTCTTGTAACATCCAATGTAAGTGCACGTTCTGTCTCCGCAATTACTTCAAAATTCAGAATGTTACTGGCAATACTTTCATAAACTGCTTTTACGGCAAATGTTCCTGTGGATGAAAATGTATATGACGAACCCTGAATTTCGGAATCGTTCACATATATTTTTGCAGAAGAAGTATAATTTACTCCATCATTTCCAGTAATTATAAAATTCACCAATTGATTAACGGACAATACTTCCAATTCATTGGTGCCGGCATCACTTGTAAGTGTAATTGACAGACTTTCTGTGGGAGCTCCAAGTGGATCTTCTTTTTTACTACATCCAACGATGGCAATAAAAGCAAAAAGAAATAAAATTTTAAAATAAGAATAAGTTTGCATAATAACAGATAGTTAAATAATATAGTGGCTAATATAAAGCATTTGTAAAAAAAGGCACGGTTTTGGAATGTTAAATCCATAACTTTAAGCAATACAAATTTAAGTTTTTATTAAAAATAACTTAATATTGCTACACTTTAATTAATTTTTAAAATTTTATTGATGAAAAAATTACCTCTCCTCCTTCTTGCGCTGGTTACTTTCAGTGTTATTGCACAAAACGATTTACCCAAAGTTGATATGACCACCTTAGATGGCCAACCTATCAATTCCAATGATTTATCTATCGATGATAATGTAGTTGTAATTTCACTTTGGGCCACTTGGTGCGTTCCTTGCATAAAAGAACTGGATGCCATTAGCGAAATATATCCAGATTGGCAGGCAGAAACCAATGTAAAACTTTATGCGGTTTCCATTGACGACAGTCGCGGTGTAAAACGTGTTAAACCAATGGTAAATGGAAAAGGCTGGGATTATACGGTGCTTCTAGATACCAATAATGATTTTAAACGCGCCGTTGGTGCTGCCACTGTACCATTAACTCTTTTGGTTAAAAACAATCAGATTGTTTACAGACATTCTGGATACAGCCCGGGCGCAGAGATGGAGCTTTATGAAAAAATAAAGGAGTTTTCCGCAGCAAATTAAAAAATTTACCAACCGAACCGAACCTATATAATGAAAAAACTTATACTTGGTGCCTTTATGTTTATGGGTGCCGTTTCCTTTTCGCAAGATAATGGCTACTTTTTTGGTGGTCTTGAATCGAATTCACAATGGCTCATGCCAGATGAAAAAATTGGTTTTGACGCGCCAGATGACCGCTTTAGATCCAATAATTATGTACAATTTAATTATTCATTAGGCAAATTTACCGCAGGTATTCAATATGAGACATACCTTCCTACGGCCCTTTTGGGATATTCACCAACTTGGGATAACCAAAACGGAATTGGAACTTATTACTTAAACTTTAAGAACGAAACGCTAGATATTACCGGAGGTTATTTTTATGAGCAATTTGGCAATGGTTTAATTCTTAGAACTTGGGAAGACCGCCAATTGGGTATCAATAATGCAATGAAAGGACTTCGCGTTAAATTTACTCCAACCGCAAATATTGGTATTACTGGAGTTTACGGACAAATCAGAAATGGCTTTGATGTTTCAGAAGGAGTTATGCAAGGTCTTGATGCAAATGCAGATTTAAGTGGTCTTTTAAATATTGATGCTGTTGAACTTTCCCTTGGCGCAAGCTATGTGGGTCGTTATCAGTCAAATGGCGGTAACGATTCCATTCCCGCTAACATCAATGCCTATGGAGGAAGACTGGATTTTGTGGCTAATAATTTCTACGGTGGCATTGAAGCAATTACCAAAGACCCAGACGTAATTGTTACCGAAGAAGTTGTTTCATCACCCCAGCTTTTTGATGGAACGGCGCTTCAAGTGAATTTGGGCTATGCGCAAAAAGGATTGGGAATTAATTCAACTTTCAGAAGGCTGGAAAATTTCAGCTTTTACGCAGACCGCTATCAAGAAGGAAACGTTTATAATGAACAAATTGTAAACTACGTTCCTGCCCTTACAAAACAACACGATTATTTGTTGTCCAATATATATGTGTACAATGCTCAGCCACGCTTGCTTTTCAGTGATTCTGAAAAGAAAAGAGCCGGGGAAGTAGGAGGACAAGTTGACGTTTATTATTCTTTTGATAAAGAATCATTTTTAGGAAAAGTTGGAACAAAGTTGGCCGGAAATTTTTCGTATTGGGCAGGTCTTGAAGCAACATTTAATAGTGAAGAACAAACCTACGACACAAAATTTATTGGTGATGGGCCACGATATTTCCGAGATTTGAATATTGAGGTAAAAAACCGTTGGTCCTCAAAGTGGAGCTCTATAGCCACTTTTCAAGACGTTATTATTGATAAAGGTGTTACCGAAGGTGGTCCGTTAGGGGAGCAAGGAGATATTAGAGCCCAAATTGCAGTAATTGAAGGAACACGAAAATTTGAAGGTGGAAAAGCGTTGCGAATGGAACTGCAACATCTTTGGATCGACAAGAGAAGAAAAAATGTAGATGATAAGAATTGGGCCGCTGGTGTGCTGGAATATAACCTCAACTCTGCATTTACACTATATGCAGCTGATGCATGGAACTACGAAGGCGAAGGCGAAATCCATTATTACAGTTTTGGAGGAAGTTATACCAAAGGTCCAGCTCGTTTTGCTTTAAACTATGGCCGTCAGCGCGGTGGTTTGATTTGTGTAGGCGGTGTTTGTAGATTTGTGCCAACAAACACAGGCTTGACAGCGAATCTCGTGGTTACCTTCTAAGAGATGTAATTAAAGAAACAAAAAAAGTGCCCCGAAAAAAACTTCGGGGCACTTTTTTATTTTAAAAAATTTATTTGTTATTGAACTACAATCTTCGTTGTTTGGGTAGCTCCTTTTTCATTGTTGAACTTAACGATATAAGTTTGTGCACTTAGGTCAGACATATTAACTGTTTGAAGACCTGTTTCAAAACGGGCTTGTTTTACAACACTTCCCTGCAAATTGTACACCAACATGCTCACAGGCTCATTTACATTCAATACCATTTCATTAGAAACCACTGTAGATTGAATGGTTAAATTAACTTTACTGTTTTCATTAACGCCAATTAAACTTGGGTCGTAACGGTATGTAAAGGTTAGAGGCGTTCCTATTTCGGTAACACCATCTGCTTCATATTGATGGAAGGCAAAAACATATTCTAAAATATCTGTACCATTTCCAGGATCAGCATTTAAAAAGTGGTTTCCTTCACCTGTTGTTTCACCAACGCCAATTGGAAATACTTGTGGCGCATCTGGAATAGTGAACCCCACGGAAAGATTAGTATAGCACTGTTGCGCATAACATAATTCAAAAAATTCTCCGGTAGCATTTACAGCATCAACAAATTCAATTCTTGTATAAATTGTTTCTGAAGGATTGTCATTGGTAACAAAAAATTCATAATTGGCTGAAGTACCATATCCATATTCCGCAAAATCCAATACCTGTCCATTGGTTAGCTCGTCTCCATTAATATCCCTTACTGTATATTGTGCATTAGCAATAGCAATGGAGCCCACAATTGTTAAAAAAAGTAATTTAAGTTTCATTTGTTTGATTTTTTAGGATTAATTTATTTTTAAAGATTTCTAAGTTTTACAAAAGTAAAGATAAAAATTAAAAACTTCTACTTCTTTATGCTTTCTATTTCAGTTATTTAACATTTATTAAGGTCTTTCTTGAAAATGTTGGAATTTAAAAAATTATAAACTACAATTCTTTACAATTTCATCAATGTTTTAACTCTTATATCTAAAAAATGTCTCTATGAAACGACTATAATAAAATGGAAACATTTAAATTTGTAGCTAAACTTAATTATTCACAACTATTTAAATTAAAAAAAAATGTTTAAAAAACTACCCCTCAGTTTAGTTTTTGCATTGTTTGCATGTGCTACATATGCACAAACAATTGTATCAACTTCTCCACAAGATCAAAACGTAGTCCTTGAAGAATTTACAGGAATACACTGCGTATTTTGCCCACAAGGCCACGCTATTGCAAAAGCGATTCAAGATGCCAATCCAGATCGAGTTACTTTGATAAATATTCATCAAGGAGGCTATGCCGTTCCAAGTGGCAATGA
>JAGQYY010000066.1 GCA_020435825.1 Aequorivita sp. | reverse complement strand
CGAACCCATACCTTCTCCATAGACAGTGGAGTGCTCTAGCCTTTGAACTACGGTACTAAATTCCTGCGAAAGCAGGAATCTCTTTATTTTTTCTCCTTTCTTTTAGTTTTACTTTTTTTCTTTGGCTTCCTTTTTTTCGGAAGCTTTTTCTTTACCCGTTCAATTTCGTTTTCGGCGAAAGTGATAAAGTGATTGTTCAAGCTTAGTTTTTTTCCTCGCTTATATGACTTTAAAGCCTTTTTATTATTTTGCTGCGCTTCAAAAAGTTGGCCTTGCAAAAGGTTTAATAATGCTTTGTCTGCACCTTTTAATAATAATGCGTAATCCAAAACTTTTTGTGCTTCTTCAAAATCCTCATTACGTACCAGCGTGTAAACGTAATCTGGATAAATTCTTGGAAGCTCCATTTTGCTGGCGACTGCGGCTTCAAAATAATGCTTGGCAGCTTCAAGATCATTTAATTGATCTGCCTGCAAATTTGCCATTAAGCAAAGTGCCTGCACATTTTTTTCGTCATAAGACAAGGCGTAGTTTAAGGCTTCAATCGCTTCTTCTAAGGCAAAAGGATATGCGTCCAGTGCTTTGAACAAGTATATATTATGTGTATTTGTGTCCATTACAGTTTGCGATTAATTGATTTTTTTTCAGAAATAATTCTGAATTCTTTTTTCCACTGTAACGGAAAGGGATACGTCAAAAATTGACATAAAAAAATCCGAAACAGTTTTGTGTGCTTCGGATTTTCATAGGAGTGTTTATTTTCTAACTATAAAATTTCCGAAGCTGGTTTTCTGGTGAATCATCTATCCAGTTTTGTCCTTTTGTGATTGTTAGGTAAAACATAGCTTCTCGGTTTATTGATTATTATTTCGTTTTGCAGCTAAAGTTTCTTTTTCTAAAACTGCGGTGCAAATATTAAATGCATTTTTGAATTACGCAAATAAAATTTCAATTTATTTTATTGAAAATCAAATAGTTATGTTGAATTTAGAATAGGAAATCCCTGTTCGGTATTTCACGAACGTTGGAATAATCTGCAACTTGCTGTCTATCATTTGCTTATTACTCAACTGCTATTTTGACTTAGTTACTTTTCAAATACAATTATTTTTTTCTATAGGGCCAATATACAATTAATTTTTAAAGCGATTTTTTCTAAAAAAATGCTTACATAGCAAGAAAATTTCACTTTAAAGTCTTCCGAATTTCCCGATTCAGAAAATAACCTGTAACAATCGTTGAAAGCACATCTGCAGCCGGAAAGGAAATCCAAACGCCAAGTTCGCCGAAGTAATGTGGAAGAATAAAAATAAGCGGGATAAAGAAAAACCCTTGTCGTGTTAACGTGAGCAACAAAGCGGGAACCGCTTTCCCAATAGCTTGGAAATATGCCGACCCAATCAACTGTATCGCTATAATTGGCGTGGCGGCAAATACCCAACGCATATAGTGTGGTGTTTCAGAAAGTATATCCGCATCCTTTGTAAAGACCGAAACAATTTCCTCAGGAAAAATCATTATCACAGCAAAAATAAAAAGCCCCAAACCGCCAGCGTATAAAATAGCTTTGTTGATACTTTCCCGAACCCGCGGAAATTTATGGGCGCCATAATTGAATCCCGCTATCGGCAAAAACCCTTGGGTAACCCCTAAAACCGGAAACAGCGCAAACATTAGCATTCTACCAATAATTCCGTAAGCCGCCACGGAAGTTTCGCCTCCAATATTGAAAAGGATATTATTCATCAAAAGATAGGTTACACTTACAACCGCCTGTCTTGCCAAGGTTACAAAACCAAGTGCCGACATTTCCTTGATGATGGAAGTATTTAATCCAAAGTGAGACCAACTTATTTTTAGTTCCGATTTGTTGCTCAGGAAAAACCAAAGCACATACACAAAGCATAGTGCATACGAAAGCGTTGTGGCCCAAGCTGCCCCTGCCATTCCCATATCCATCAAATTGATAAAAACATAGTCCAACAACAAATTTCCGACGGAAGGAATTATCATGGCTATCATGGCGAATTTGGGTTTCCCTTCGGCGCGGATCACGTTGTTGCCCATCATACAAAGTGCCAAAAGCGGTACGCCATAAAGCACGATGCGGTAATATACTTTTGCAGGCACAAAAATGTCGCCCTTGCCGCCAAAGGCTGGGATCAATTCATTTATAAAAATTAAGCCGAATACTACCATAAGTGTAGTAAGCAGCAGCGTGAGTGTAATTTGGTTGCCAAAGGTTTTTAGTGCACGCTCCTTATTACCTGCCCCCAAGGCCCGTGAAATGATGGAAGAACCACCAACGCCTATGGCCATTCCCAAAGCGGCTATAAAAAAAGAAATCGGCAACACTACATTTATCGCCGCAATGGCGATGGAGCCTATCCAGTTGCCCACAAAAATGGTATCGACCAATACATTGAGCGACATCACCAAAATACCGATGGATGCCGGGACGGCTTGTTTGATCAGTAAACTTCCGATAGAATCGGTGCCCAATGTTACGGATTGACTTGGTTTCATTTTCTCATTCTGATTTTATGGAGAAATTTAATTTTGCACGAACCATAATTCCCCCTATGGGGGTTAGGGGGCTGCTATTGCGGTTTTTACATCCACAATTCGCCATTGGTCAATCCAACCCGTAAGAACTTCGGCCCAATCACTGCGATCATTTAAACAAGGAACAACGGTAAAATCTTTTCCGCCGGCTTCAAGGAAAATTTCTTTGCCTTCCATCGCAATTTCTTCCAAGGTTTCCAAACAATCGCTTACAAAAGCAGGAGTAACGATTGCCATTTTTTTAATTCCTTCAAGTCCTAAACGCTCTATCGTTCTGTCCGTGGGCGGTTTTAACCAAGGGTCAAAACCCAATCGCGATTGAAAGGAGTTTGAGTATGTTCCCGTTTTTAAATTCAGTTTTTCGGCTACTAAAGCAGTTGTTTTTAAACACTGGTGGCGATAGCAAAACTCGTGGGCGGGCGAAGGTGTTACACAACAACTGCCATCTATTTTGCAATGGCTTTTTGTCATGTCCCGTTTATAAATATGCCTTTCGGGAACGCCGTGATAACTGAACAGAAGATGTTCATAATCAAGGTTTTTAATTTTTTCTGAAATACTTTTCGAAAGCACTTCAATATATTCCGGTTTGTTGTAAAATGCCGGAAGCGATGTGATTTCCAAATGTGGGAAAAATTCATTTTTAAGCTCTTCTACTTTCACATCAATAGTTTCCGTAGTTGCCATTGCAAACTGTGGATAGAGCGGTATGGTCAATATTTCATCAACACCTTGATCTACCAACTCCTGCAGGCCTTTTTTTAAGGTCATGCTTCCGTAGCGCATTGCCAAGGCAACGGGAATGCTTGTGCGCTCCTGTATTTTTTTCTGAAGTCTTTCAGAGATAACAATAAGCGGCGAACCTTCATCCCACCAGATTTTTTGATAGGCTTCGGCAGATTTTTTTGGGCGGGTATTTAGTATGATTCCTCTTACTATAAAGGAACGTAGCCAAAAAGGCACGTCAATAACCCGTGGGTCCATCAGGAATTCGTCTAGGTATTTCTTTACGTCTTTCGGGTTTGTACTGTCTGGCGAGCCAAGGTTTACAAGGAGGACTCCTTTCATATCTGCGAAAAATTTATGGCAAAATTACCTTTTTAATATTCAAAAATCACTTGAGGCGGTATTTAAAAACAATGAAACTATTTTTATTGTCTATGAGTTTAGTCCCATCAAAAACTTCTTTGGAGTTGTGCCAAATTTCTTTTTAAAAGCCGCAATAAAATGACTGGCAGTGCTATAACCAACTTTTAAACCCACTTCATTCACATTGTGCGAACCGGTTGCCAAAAGTTGGCGGGCCACTTCCATTTTATAGTCAAACAAAAAACTGAAAACCGAATCGCCATAAATTTGTTTAAAACCTTCCTTCAATCGGTTGATTGGCAAATTAATTTCATCAGCCAATTCCTGTAAGGTCGGGGGTTCTGCCATTCTTGCAATCATAATCTGTTTCGCCTTTTTTATTTTTGAAACATTATCCTCATCGGCCAAAAACGGGCATTGCTCAATATCTGCATCAGCTGGACGGTTAAAATAGAGGCTTATCAGCTCATAGGCTTTTCCCTTAAAATACAAGGGTTTTATGGTTTGATGCAGGTTATAGTTCATCAATTGGTTGAGCACAATGGCCATGGAAGGCGAAATATGGGCATCTTTATAATATTTTCGATCTTTGTTCTCCTCGCTTAAAAAGGTAATATAATTTGCTTCAGTTGAAAAAAGACTGTGGAATTTATTGATAGGAAGTAAAACCGAAATCATCCACGAATGCCTGTTGAGTACTAAATTTATTGGCAAATCCCGTTGTGGATTATAGAGCAACAACGAATTTTCTTCCTGTAAAGGCAGCGTGTAATTTCCTTCATTGAAAATAAAAGATGCCGATCCCTTTATACAGAAATGAAACTGAATAAAATTGGAGCCAACCTCCCTTTTAAAAGTTTGATTTTCATCAGTTTCGTTGTTGAATTTCAATATAAAAAAACCAGGTTCAATTAAGGTTTCTTCATAAAAACCTACCATATTGGCAGGTAAACTTTGAGCGACATTTTTTTGAAAATCCATAAAGCTTTTAAAATAATTTTATTTAGAATAGTTCTAAATAATTTTATTGTGAATTATGATTGGAACCGCGAATTTAGGGCATTAAAATATGACAAATATCATTTTTAGACGAATTTTAACAGCCACCGACATAAAAGATACCGCTAGCGTTGTTTTTTAAAAAACAATGCCCTTACATTTGCTCCTGTTTTATATGGAAAACTTGAAAACATATTCTGGGCAGTCGCTTGAAGGCAATTTTTACACCATCGGCCTCAACTACAAAAAAGCAGATGCCGAAATCCGTGGTCACTTTAGCATAAATGATATTGCGAAAGAAAAAATCCTTTTGCAGGCCAAAGCAGATGGAATTCCTTCCCTCACGGTTATTTCCACTTGCAACAGAACTGAACTTTACGGTTTTGCGCAGCATCCTTACCAACTTATAAAATTGCTTTGCGAACATACCAATGGCACAGTTGAAGAGTTTGAAAAAGTAGCCTATATTTATAAAAACCACGATGCCGTTTCGCATCTCTTTACTGTGGGGACCGGACTTGACAGCCAAATTTTAGGTGATTTTGAAATCATCAGCCAATTGCGAAACGCTTTTCGCGAGTCTAAAAAACACGATATTATCAATCCTTTTATGGAGCGTCTTGCAAATGCTGTAATTCAGGCCAGCAAGCGAATAAAAAATGAAACCGGAATTTCTTCCGGAGCCACTTCCGTTAGTTTTGCTGCGGTGCAATATATTATTGCCCGTGTTCCTTACATTTCGGAAAAAAACATTTTGCTTTTCGGAACGGGGAAAATTGGTAGAAACACCTGCGAAAACTTAATAAAACACACTAAAAACGACCATATTACCCTTATAAACCGCACTAAGGAAAAAGCTGAAAAAGTTGCGGGCAAATTCAATCTGATCGTTAAGGATTACGCCGATATTCAAAGTGAAATCGCCCAAGCCGATGTACTTATCGTAGCCACCGGCGCGCAAAAGCCAACCATTTCAAAAGAGCTTTTGTACTTAAAAAAACCTTTATTGATTTTAGATCTTTCCATTCCTAAAAATGTTTCCAGTGATGTTTTGGAGAATGAATTGGTGACGTTGGTCCATATGGACCACCTGTCCGCTGTCACCGATCAAACCCTGGAACAACGCGCTGCGCAGCTTCCTATGGCGAAAAAAATTATTGCTGAAATAGAAAAGGAATTCAATCAATGGGCAGACAACCGAAAATTTGCCCCAACTATTAAAGCTTTAAAAAGTAAATTGATTGAAATTAAAACTGCCGAAATTGATAATCAGCGTAAAAAAATTGAAGGTTTCAATGAAGAGCAAGCCGAAATAATAAGCGACCGACTCATTCAAAAAATAACTACACATTTCGCAAACCATTTGAAAGGCGAAGAAGGTGCCGCCGAAAGTATGGAACTCATAAGAAGGGTTTTTCAACTTGAAACCGCCTAATTTTGAATAGAACAATCCGCATTGGCACCCGCGACAGTGAACTTGCCCTTTGGCAAGCAAACACCGTAAAATCCAAACTTGAAAATTTAGGATATACGACTCAATTGGTCCACGTTAAATCTGAAGGCGATTTAGTGCTGGACAAACCTCTTTACGAGATAGGTATTACCGGTATTTTTACAAAAACCTTGGATGTTGCAATGATAACAGGAACAGTGGATATTGCAGTGCACAGTATGAAAGATGTGCCCACAAAATTGCCCAATGGCATTGTGCAGACCGCAGTTTTGGAACGCGCTTCTTCCGAAGATATTTTGGTGACAAAGGCTGAAATAGATTTTGAAAAACCCTGTACAATAGCCACGGGAAGTCTTCGTAGGCAGGCACAATGGCTTCACCGATATCCAAACCATAAGGTTGTCGATTTGCGCGGAAATGTAAATACAAGACTTCAAAAGTTAAAAGATAATGATTGGCAGGGCGCAATTTTTGCAAAAGCCGGTTTGCAAAGAATCAATCTATTGCCCGAAAAATATAGTGATTTAAGCTGGATGCTTCCCGCTCCCGCTCAGGGCGCAATGGTGATTGTGGCCTTGGAGAATGATGCGTTTTGCAAAGAAGCTACTTCAAAATTAAATGATTACAATTCAGAAATTTGCACACATATTGAACGTGAATTTTTAGGTACTTTAGAAGGGGGCTGTACCGCGCCCATTGGTGCTTTTGCTGAAATAATTGATAAGAAAATTCTTTTTAGGGGATGTCTTTTTTCACTTGATGGCAAAACCAGAATCGACATTGAAAAGAAAGTTTTAACGTCACAATACAAAGGCTTTGGAAAAGAATGTGCTACATTTATTCTTCAAAATGGTGGATCTGAGCTGATGCTTTCCATAAAAAATGAAATGAAATGAGTCCTTGGAAAAGAACAAGCCCAACAGATATTGTGGTTTGGTTTTTAGACCTAGGCTTGTTGGCATTTTTGGTTTTTGACTTCGGTTTTGAAAATTTTAAAGATTTTCGGCAGTATAAACTCATTGTTCTTCCTTCATTATTGTTGGCATTAATAGCCTTCAATTTTTATAAATACCATACTTATAAAAGGGACAAAGAGGTTTCGCGAAGCAGCAGGATAAGTCTGTTGATTTTGCTGTTGCTGATTGTGCTGGAAGTGATTATGATCCTCGCCAATTATGAAACATCGCTGGTCGAGACATTCTTCAATGCGCGCTATGTTATTGAATACGGCCTCCTTTTTTATTTTTTCATTCGCCTTACTTTTTTACTAAGAATAATCTACAGCCTTTATTTTAATCCGGCGATACTTTTTGTAGGAAGCTTTGCCATGATCGCCCTTGCCGGAACGTTTTTGTTGATGCTCCCAAGTGCCACCACTCATGGAATCACTTTTACCGATGCACTTTTTACAGCTACAAGTGCCACAGCCGTTACAGGTTTGATTGTGGTTGATACGGCAAAGGATTTTACCCCTTTTGGGCAAACAATTATTATGATTTTGTTTCAATTGGGCGGTTTGGGAATGTTGACTTTCACTTCTTTTTTTGCCTATTTCTTTAAAAGCGGCGCCTCATTTAAAGAAAGTCTTTATATGAGGGATATATTGGGGCACGACAAGCTTAATAGTGTTATGCGAACCGTAATGCAGATTGTTTTATTTTCACTTATCCTTGAGGGCATAGGCGCCTTGCTAATATATCATTCACTGGCACAAGTAGAATCTTTTAAGGATAGCGGATTTTTTGCAATTTTCCATGCAGTCTCCGCGTATTGCAATGCTGGATTTTCGTTGGCTTCAGATGGACTTTATGACACAGGTTTGCGCTTCAATTATTATATGCAGTGGGTGATAATGGGGCTTATTGTTTTTGGTGGATTGGGCTACCATATTACCCATAATGTAATCCAGTATTTTAAAAAGCTCATAACAAATTTATTCAGCAAAAAAAAGGATCGGCTTTTCATATCGAGAGTAATTAGCCTAAACACGAAGATCGTTCTTTATACCACATTAATTCTCATTACGGCAGGAACAATATTCTTTCTTGTTTCAGAGCAACAAACAAATCTGCTGAACCACCATTCAGCCTTTGGTAAATTTACTACCGCAATGTTTTCTTCCGTAACGGCACGTACTGCGGGATTTAATACAGTAGATATGGCCAGCTATACAATTCCCGGAGTCTTGTTTATGATATTTTTAATGTGGGTCGGGGCTTCTCCAGCTTCTACGGGTGGCGGGATTAAAACATCAACCTTTGCCCTGGCAACTTTAAATATTTTTGCCATAGCCAAGGATAAAAAATATATTGAGATTGGTACCCGCAGAATAGCAACCGAAGCAGTGCAACGCGCCTTTGCCATAATTTCTATCTCATTGGCCGCTATAGGCACGGGCATTTTATTGTTGCTTATTTTTAACCCGGAATTTTCCCTAATTCAAATTGCATTCGAGGTGTTTTCGGCCTTTTCAACTGTTGGGCTTTCTTTGGGGATAACGCCCCATCTTTCAGAATACAGTAAATATGTAATTATCTTTGTGATGTTTTTTGGTAGAATTGGGTTACTCAATCTTATGATTGGGTTATTGAAAAGCTTGGGCAAAGCAGAATATACCTATCCTGAAGAAAACATCTTGATAAACTAAATAACGAACCGTTTTAAAGACAAAGCTATGAAGGTAGTAGTAATAGGACTGGGGAATTTTGGAATGTCTTTGGCAATCCATCTTTCCAATACAGGTAATGAAGTAATTGTGGCCGACCGCGATCTACATAAAATTGAACAGATAAAATACAAGGTCGCCCACGCCGTTGCTATGGATGCTACAAATGAAAATGCCTACCATTCCATACCTTTGAACAATGCAGATCTTGCTATTATTGCCATCGGAGAACGCAACGGGGCGGCGATAATGAGCACGGCAATTGTAAAAAAATTTACCTCAGCAAAAATAATTGCCCGCTCTACTTCAGCTATAGAAGATACTATTCTAGAGGCCATGGGAGTAGATCAAATAATACATCCCGAACAGGAATATGCTGAAAGATTTACTAAAAAAATAAACCTAAGAGGAAGTATCGATAATTTTGAAATTGACGATGAATACTTAGTCTCTGAAGTTGAGGTGTACAAATCTTTGGTTGGTAAAACTATCCAGCAATCCGAGTTTCGCCAAGCCTATAATCTAAATATAATTACGCTTATCCGAAAAAAGGAACATACCAATTTTTTGGGACGATCCATAAAAAAGCGGGACGTTGTCGGCCTGCCCAGTCCCGATATGAATTTCAAAAGCGGAGATATTCTGGTGGTTTTCGGGAAGGATGCAGACATAAAGAAATATTTAAAGAATAATGCCAACGGTCCTATCAACTAAAAAATTGAAAGAAAATCAAAGGTCACTTCTGCTAAATAAAGCTATTTCGTTGGTGGAATACAATGCTATAAAAATAGAATTTTTGCCTTTTGAAGCTCCTTCAAATATTGAAAATGCCTTATTTACAAGCCAGAATGCGGTCAATTCATTTTTTGATAACGAATGTCACCCTCAGCGCAATCAAAGAGTCATTGGGAACTGTTTTTGCGTAGGCAAAAAAACAAAATCACTATTGGAAGAAAACGGTCAAAATGTGGTAAAAACGACCGAATATGCTTCAGAACTGGCAGATTATTTAGTAAAAGCCCATAAAAACGATCCCTTTTTCTTTTTCTGCGGAAACATCCGAAGTGATGAGATTCCCTCAAAATTGAGAGAGAACAATATTGCTTTTGAAGAAATTGAGGTATATAAAACAACTTTGAACCCCAAGAAATTTGAAAGACAGTTTGATGCAATTTTATTTTATAGCCCAAGCGGTGTAAAGAGTTTTTTTTCAGAAAATAAAACAAATAATCCAAAAGCAATTTGCATTGGATATACAACCGCTTCCGAAGCAAAAAAATATACTGAAAATGTTGTTGTCGCAAATACCACGACCGTTGAAAGCGTAATTGCGAAAGCGGTAAAAACTTTAAAAAGCTATTAGCTTTTGGCTCTTAGCTAGTAAACTATCCCCTTTGACGGTGACAATAATTATAAGTAATGTGAGAAATTATAGGGAACTTGAAATATGGAAAAACGGGGTCATCATTGTTGAAAAAATATATGAAATTTCAGCAAAGTTGCCCAATGATGAGAAATTTGGTTTAAGAAGTCAAATTACCAGAGGTTCCGTTTCAATACCTTCTAATATTGCCGAAGGTTGCAGCCGTAATAGTGAGATAGAATTTAAACGATTTTTAGAAATTGCAATGGGCTCTCTTTTTGAAGTTGAAACACAATTAACTATTTGTGAACATGTAGGTTTTTTGGAGGAGAGTGATCTTAAAGACATCATGCTATTATTAAATAAAGAGGCAAAAATGATAAACAGTTTGATGTCAAAAATTAGAACAAATAATAACTAGCGGCTAATAGCTAACAGCCAACACCTAATACAATGATCAAAAACGACCTATTTTTAAAAGCCCTTCGTGGCGAAACTGTGGAACGGCCACCTGTTTGGATGATGCGCCAGGCTGGAAGATATTTGCCGGAATTTCAGGAAATAAAAGCGAAATACGATTTTTTCACGCGCTGCCAAACACCGGAACTCGCCAGCGAGATTACAGTACAGCCCATTCGCAGATACGGAATGGACGCTGCCATTTTGTTCAGCGATATTTTGGTAATCCCGCAGGCAATGAACATTCACGTAGAAATGAAACCCGGTGTTGGTCCGTGGTTGCCAGACCCAATCCGTTCCGCGAAAGATTTGGAACGTGTGATTGTGCCAGACATCAACGAAACCCTCGGCTACGTAATGGAAGCCATAAAAATGACCAAGGAAAAACTGAACGACGAAATTCCGTTGATCGGTTTTGCCGGAAGTCCGTGGACCATTCTTTGTTATTGCGTACAGGGCCAGGGTTCAAAAAATTTTGATAAAGCAAAGGAATTTTGTTTCACGCAACCTGTTGTTGCACACCAATTGCTCCAAAAAATAACAGACACAACAATTCTTTATTTAAAGGAAAAAGTAAAAGCGGGCGTAAATGCCGTACAGGTTTTTGACAGTTGGGGCGGCATGCTTTCGCCAACCGATTATCTGGAGTTCAGCTGGAAATATATGCAACAGATTATTGATGCGTTAAAAGATGAAACGCCCGTAATTGCTTTTGGCAAAGGATGTTGGTTTGCTTTGGACACGATGGCAAAAAGTGGGGCTTCGGCTTTGGGTGTAGATTGGACCTGTTCGCCTAAAAACGCACGCTATTTAACTGGCGGAAACATAACATTGCAAGGAAATTTTGACCCCGCTCGTTTATTGAGCCCTCCTTCAAAAATTAAAAGGATGGTAAAACAGATGGTCGATGAATTTGGGAAAGACCGCTATATCGTGAATTTGGGCCACGGAATTTTACCGAACATTCCACTGGAAAATGCGGGCGCTTTTGTTGAAGCTGTGAAGGAATACAAACAAGAATAAATGCTTTGGCAGATTTTAAAGAAACTGGATTTTAAGCAACTTTTTGGCTTGGCTTGGCTGTTTCTGAAAAATCCAATGTATGCCTTTCCCACTATTTTTGCCACAAAACGCTGTATGAACATTGCGTATGAGCAGTACGGCAGCAAGCATCATTTGGGAAATCCGGCAAATGCATTTCGGCATGCGCTTTGGGTTATTTTGATAACCAAAAAGTGCCTGAAATGGCAAAAAAACGAACAAAAGGCAAAAGCCTGGGCAAAGAAATTTACAGATTGGCACGAAGATTTTTCTCCCAACGAAGCTTTGGAAGAAGCAATGGATTTGCACAACAATCAAATGGGAATTTTTTATTTTGATGAGATAAAAGATAAAAATGAAGTAGAAATCGTTTCATTTTTGAAACAAAAAGCTTCCGAAGCAGTAAAGATTTTAACCGTTGATGAAGTTGAAAATTTTGAAGATAAATTAGTTTATATCGATTGACAAAGAGCCTAACAGATTTTCAAAAGCTGTTATGTTTGAATTCAATATAATGATTAAGAACATTCTAAAAGGCATACAAGCATACGCGGGAACTTTCAAGCTTATCAGTAAACTCGGGCTTTGGAAGTACTTCGGTGTTCCTATGGTCATTAGTTTTTTTACTGCCATTTTAATTGGATTTTCCGCTTGGGGATTGAGTGATAACCTTGGCTCTTTCATTTCAAAAATCTGGTTTTGGGAATGGGGCGCTGAAACCTTTAGAACCATCAGCGATTTTATTGGAGCATTAATTATCATTGCTTTGGGGCTAATTCTTTACCGTCATATCGTAATGGCTTTGAGCGCTCCCTTTATGGGTCCGGTTTCAGAAAAAATAGAAAAACACCTTTTTGGCGAAAACCATACGCATCGCAAAACCTCCAGTATGGCACAACTTTGGCGCGGCGTTCGTATAAACGTTCGCAATTTACTGATGGAACTATTGCTGACAATCCCCATAATCTTGATAGGTTTTATACCCGTTGTAGGAATAATTTCTTCGGTACTTTTGTTTTTGGTGCAAAGCTATTATGCAGGGTTCGGAAATATGGACTATACCCTGGAACGGCATTTTAAATATTCGGAAAGTATTCAATTTGTTAGAAGAAATCGCGGTTTGGCCATTGGCAACGGCATTGTTTTTATGCTCATGCTGTTGCTTCCGGTGATTGGGATCATTCTTGTTTTGCCGCTTTCGGTAACTGCGGCGAGTACGGAGACTTTGAAAGTTTTGGACAGTGCTATGTCACTTCAGAAAAAAATATAATGAAAGAACAGTTTGTAGCATACATAAAGAATTTACAGGACGAGATCACTTCCGCTTTGGAAGAGGTCGATGGGTCGGCTAAATTTAAAGAAGACAAATGGACGCGAGCAGAAGGTGGCGGTGGAAGAACGCGTGTTATTGAAAGCGGAGCCGTTTTTGAAAAGGGCGGCGTAAACATCAGCGAGGTTTTTGGGAAATTGCCAGATAGTATGCAGCAGTATTTTGGCGTAAAAGATGCTGATTTTTTTGCGTGCGGACTCAGTTTGGTCCTACACCCAAAAAGTCCGATGGTGCCAACGGTTCACGCTAATTGGCGTTATTTTGAAATGTACGATTCCGAAGGAAAAATTGTGGACAGCTGGTTTGGTGGCGGTCAGGATTTAACTCCCTATTATCTTTTTGAGGAAGATGCAAAACATTTTCATCAAGTCTGCAAAATGGCTTGCGACAAACACTCCCGAAGCTTCGGGACTAAGTTTTACGAAGCCTATAAAAAGCGTTGCGACGAATATTTTTGGAACGCGCATCGCAATGAAGCCCGTGGCATTGGCGGTCTGTTTTTCGATTATTTAAAGAAAACGGATGAAATGTCAATGGAGCATTGGTATAATTTTGTAACCGAAGTTGGCAACAGTTTTTTGGAATGCTATCTTCCCATTGTTGAAAAAAGAAAAAATCTTCCCTATTCCGAAGAAAACAGGAATTGGCAGGAAATA
>JAGQYY010000065.1 GCA_020435825.1 Aequorivita sp. | reverse complement strand
CAATTTGGAAATTCTGGTCGGCAGGAGTGAAGTTTGCAACCTTCGGCCTTCCAAAACGAAGATAGACAGGACCTTCATAATCGGCAATAGCAATGGTTGCCGCTTTGGTTTGGTTGTAATCACAAGTGTTTATTACAGTCATCCCTGGAAGCATTTTCATCAATCCAAGATCTTCCAATATTTGATGCGTTGCGCCATCTTCTCCTAAAGTAATTCCAGCGTGTGAAGCACAAATTTTTACGTTTTTGCCGCTATAGGCAACGCTTTGGCGAATTTGATCGTAAACCCTTCCCGTAGAAAAATTGGCGAAAGTACCAGTGAATGGAATTTTCCCGCCAATGGTCATTCCCGCAGCAATACCAATCATATTTGCTTCGGCTATACCTACTTGAAAGAAACGCTCTGGATGGTTTTTCTTGAATTCGTCCATTTTTAATGAACCTGTAAGGTCTGCACAAAGCGCTACAACATCCTTGTTTTTCTTTCCAAGCTCGGTCAATCCATCACCAAAACCTGAACGTGTATCTTTTTTACCTGTATCTGTGTATTTTTTCATTTGAACTGTTTTCAATTTTAATAATCTCCCAAGGTTACAGGGTTTTGTGAAAGAGCCGTTTCTAACTGCTGGTCATTGGGCGCTTTGCCGTGCCAATCGTGGGTGTGCATCATAAAATCAACACCGTTGCCCATTACTGTATGAAGCAGAACGCAGACAGGTTTTCCGTTGCCGGTTTTTTCTTTGGCCTTTTGCATTCCAGTGACGATCGCTTTTAAATCGTTTCCTTTTTCAATATCCATTACTTCCCAGCCGAAAGCTTCAAATTTCGCTTTTAAGTTTCCTAACGGAAGTACGTTTTTTGTAGCCCCATCAATCTGCTGGCCGTTTAAATCAACGGTTACAATCAGATTGTCCACATTATTCCCGGCAGCATACATTAACGCTTCCCAATTTTGGCCTTCCTGCAATTCGCCATCGCCGCAAAGGGTGTAAACTAAGTGCTTGTCTTTGTTTAACTTTTTGGCAAGCGCCGCTCCTATGGAAACTGAAATGCCCTGTCCCAAAGAACCAGAAGCAATACGAACGCCCGGCAAGCCTTCATGCGTTGTTGGATGGCCCTGCAAACGTGAATTTAAAAGGCGGAACGTGTTTAGTTCTTCAATAGGGAAATAGCCAGACCGTGCCAAAACACTGTAGAAAACAGGTGAAATATGCCCGTTTGAAAGGAAGAATAGGTCTTCGCCAATACCATCCATAGTGAAGTTTTCGTTGCGTTCCATCAATTCATTATATAATGCAACGAAAAATTCGGTACAACCAAGCGAACCTCCCGGATGCCCGGAATTTACCTTGTGTACTTGCCTTAAAATATCTCTTCGGACTTGAACTACCAAATCTTCGAGCGCTTTATAATCTGCCATAATTAGTTTTAATTTTCAGTGTCAAAAGTAAGGCATTCGGCAAGCCATTCAAAGTTGAAGCATATGCTTTTATTAACGATTTGAGAGTTTTGTTAACATAAAAGAAGTGCCTAAAGTTGAAAGTGCTCCATAATTCATAATTCATATTTTACAATTCTGAATTAATAAAATTATCTTTGCCACTTCAATAAAAATTGCTGAATGCACTTCAAATTAGAAGCCACAGATATACAAAGCAGCGCTCGCGCCGCTACAATAACAACAGATCACGGGGTGATTGAAACCCCAATCTTTATGCCCGTTGGTACCGTTGGTACCGTAAAAGGTGTTCATCAACGTGAGTTGAAAGAAGATATTAACCCAGACATTATTCTTGGAAATACCTATCATTTATACTTAAGGCCACAAACTCCAGTTCTCGAAAAAGCGGGCGGGCTCCATAAATTTATGAATTGGGACCGAAATATTCTGACCGATAGTGGCGGGTATCAGGTTTATTCGCTTTCGGCAAATCGGAAAATTAAAGAGGAAGGTGTAAAATTTAAAAGCCACATTGACGGCAGTTACCACATCTTTACCCCTGAAAATGTGATGGAGATACAACGTTCCATTGGCGCAGACATAATCATGGCTTTTGATGAATGTACGCCGTATCCATGCGAATACAATTATGCAAAACGTTCTATGAACATGACGCACCGTTGGTTGGATCGCTGCATAAAGCATTTGGAAAAAACACCTTTAAAATATGATTATGGGCAAACTTTTTTCCCAATAGTTCAAGGCAGTACGTATAAGGATTTAAGAAGCCAATCTGCAGAGTATATTGCTTCCGTTGGCGCGGAAGGCAATGCCATTGGTGGCCTTTCAGTTGGTGAACCCGCTGATGAAATGTATGAAATGACTGCGGTGGTTACGGAAATTCTTCCGAAGGAAAAACCCCGTTATTTAATGGGCGTGGGAACTCCAGTGAATCTTTTGGAAAACATTGCGTTGGGAATTGATATGTTCGACTGCGTGATGCCCACCCGAAACGGTAGAAACGGAATGCTTTTTACTTCCGAAGGAATCATAAACATCAAAAACAAAAAGTGGGAAACGGATCTTTCCGTAATAGACCCAATGGGGACTACTTGGGTAGATACAGATTATAGCAAAGCCTATCTTCGCCATTTATTCACCGTAAATGAAATGCTTGGAAGGCAAATAGCTACTATCCACAACCTTGGTTTTTACTTATGGTTGGTTCGCGAGGCGAGAAAACATATATTAGCAGGTAATTTTGCCGAATGGAAAAACGGCATGGTCAAAAAACTGGATCAAAGATTGTAACATGCTCAGCATACTGGACAGATACATATTAAAGAAATATTTGGGCACCTTTTCGCTCCTTTTACTACTCTTTATACCTATTGGAATCACGATCCATCTCGCCGAAAAGATTGACAAAATTCTCGAAAATGAAGTGCCGATGACAGAGGTACTTATCTATCTCTACAATTTCACAATTTACTTTGCAAACTTACTGTTTCCTCTGTTTCTTTTTCTTTCTGTAATATGGTTTACTTCAAAGCTGGCAAACAATACAGAGGTTGTCGCCTTTTTGAGTAGTGGCGTTTCCTATTCTCGATTTCTTCGTCCCTATATTATTGGAGCAACCATTGTATGCGTGGCAGCACTGGTTTTCAGTATGTATTTGGCGCCAAAGGCGAGCAAGGGGTTTAATGAATTCGCTTTCAAATATTTCAATAAAGGAAGAAGCGATAGGGACCAAAGCAATGTGTATACGCAGATAAACGACAACGATTATATTTATGTAAGTTATTTTAATGTAACCGAAAAAATAGGAAGCAATTTTACCTTGGAACATTTTGAGGGCAACAAGATGACATATAAAATTGCTGCGCAACAGATAAAATTCAATGATAAAGACAGTACCTATACACTCTTTAATTATAGCAAGCGGAAAATTGGAGAAACAAACGATATATTAAAAACCCAGCACAAACTGGATACTGTTTTTGCTTTTTCTATGGAGGATTTAACTCCGGTAACTTACATTGCTGAAACATTGAATTTTACAGAGCTTAATGATTTTATTAAAAAAGAAAAAGCACGTGGTTCGTCATATATCAATCGTTACGAGGTGGTTCGATATAAACGTTGGAGCTTGCCGGTTTCAGCATATATACTCACGGTTATTGCCGTTGCAGTTTCCTCTGTGAAAAGACGCGGAGGGATGGGGGTTAACCTTGCCATTGGCATAAGCATTGGAATGGTCTTTATATTTTTCGATAAAATTTTCGGTACCATGGCCGAGCAAAGTTCATTTTCTCCATTTATAGCAACTTGGTTCCCAAATTTTGTATTTGGTATTTTGGCAATTTATCTATTAAGAAATGCGAAACGATAAGCTCCTTAACTATTTACACCTACATTTTATAGTTTTCATTTGGGGATTTACCGCTGTTTTGGGTGCTTTGATTTCTTTGGAAGCAATTCCATTGGTTTGGTATCGGATGCTTTTGGCAACCTTGATCATTTATGTATTTCTTAAATTCAGAAAGGGGAAACTGAAATTTTCGCTTAAAACATTAAGTGGTTTTGCCTTAGCGGGAATAATTATCGCGTTGCATTGGCTCACTTTTTTTGGGGCAATAAAGGCTTCAAATGTTTCTGTAACGCTTGCAGTACTTTCAACAGGTGCTTTTTTTGCTTCACTTTTGGAACCCCTTCTTTATGGAAGAAAAATTATTTTCTATGAAGTATTATTCGGATTGATTGTTATAGCTGGGCTATATATTATTTTTGACGTGGAAGCTTCCTATACCCTGGGAATTATTTTGGCACTGTGCTCTGCCTTTTTAAGTGCGCTCTTTTCAGTAATTAACGGAAAATTTGTACTTAAGCATAAGGCTTCTGCTATTTCCTTTTACGAACTAATGTTTGGAGTTTTGGGAATAAGTATCTATTTGGCTTTTGCAGGAAGATTTACAACAGAATTTTTCAGTGTATCTGCCCATGACTGGATCTATCTTATAATATTAGCATCAGCTTGTACGGCCTATGCTTTCATAGCTTCCATTCACGTTATGAAATGGATTAGTCCCTACACAGTCATGCTAACCATTAACCTTGAACCAGTGTACGGTATCATTTTGGCACTCATCGTTTTGGGCGATTCTGAAAACATGAGCCCCCAATTTTATTATGGAGCGGTTATAATATTGCTGACGGTAATTACCAATGGAATCGTTAAAATTACGCAGGAAAGAAAACGAAGAAGATTGTCTAACACCTAAAACAAAATTTTATCTTTGTACACCAACCTTTATAAAACGAAGGAAAAAATTATGGAATATCTTGATTTTGAACTCCCTATTAAAGAATTACAGGAACAATACGAAAAGGCTTGCCTAATTGGAACTGAAAGTGATGTTGATGTTTCCAATACCTGTAAACAGATTGAAAAGAAACTGAACGACACCAAAAAGGAAATTTATAAAAACCTCACACCGTGGCAACGTGTTCAGCTTTCCCGTCATCCCGATCGTCCTTATACAATGGATTACATTAACGCTATTTGCGGAGATTCCTTTTTGGAGCTTCATGGAGACCGAGGTTTTAAAGATGATAAAGCAATGGTTGGTGGTCTCGGAAAAATTGGTGACCAAAGTTTTATGTTTGTAGGCCAACAGAAAGGCTACAATACAAAAACCCGCCAATTCAGAAATTTTGGAATGGCGAACCCAGAAGGCTATAGAAAAGCATTGCGCTTAATGAAATCTGCCGAAAAATTTAACGTTCCCGTGGTATGTTTTGTGGATACACCTGGCGCATTCCCCGGTTTGGAAGCTGAAGAGCGTGGACAGGGCGAAGCTATTGCCCGAAATATCTTGGAAATGACACGCTTAAAAGTGCCTATTATAGTTGTAATCATTGGAGAAGGTGCTAGTGGCGGTGCCTTGGGAATTGGAGTAGGCGATAAAGTATTGATGCTCGAAAATACTTGGTACTCGGTAATTTCCCCTGAAAGCTGTTCTTCAATATTATGGCGAAGCTGGGAGTTTAAGGAACAGGCTGCCGAAGCCCTAAAACTTACGGCAACAGATATGAAAAAACTTAAGCTAATTGATGAAATTGTAAAGGAACCATTAGGCGGTGCACATAGCAATCGTGAGAAAACTTTTACAACTGTTGCAAGTGCCATAGATAAGTCTTATAAAGCATTAAAAATGTTATCCCCAACCGATTTGGTGAAAAAAAGGATGGATAAATATTTGGCTATGGGCGAGTTTAAAAGTTAAAACTAACTATAGCTTATCATTCCGTAAATCCGAAGTGGGAACCTCGGATTTTTTTACGGGTTATCAACAATATTTTTGAGTTTTCAACGGTTCAAATGTTGATGAACGGTTAATATCGTAATAACGAAATTCTTTCCTTCCTCTTAGCATTTTCTTTACATTCGCATAATGGAAAAAATCAAACCTCAAACTAGTTTTTCACCCCGCTCCCCACAAGTCATATCGCTCGAAAAGGGTAAAATACCCCCACAAGCACTTGATTTAGAGGAAGTTGTACTTGGAGCTTTAATGATTGACAAAAAAGGAGTTGATGAAGTAATAGATATCCTACATCCCGAGGTTTTTTATAAACAAGCGCATCAATATATATTCGAAGCCATTCACAATCTGTTCGAAGACAGCCAACCAGTTGACTTATTAACCGTTTCCACGAAGCTTAAACAACAAGGTAAGTTGGAACTTGTAGGTGGTGAGTTTTATTTGATTCAATTGACCCAAAAAGTGTCCTCCTCGGCACATATTGAATTTCACGCGCGCATCATTCTTCAGAAATATATTCAACGAAGTTTGATAAAAATCTCAAACGAGATAATTGAGGATTCCTATAATGAAAGCACCGATGTTTTTGACCTTCTGGACAATGCCGAAGCGAAATTATATGAAGTTACACAAGGAAATATAAAACGTTCTTCAGAAACTGCCCAAAATCTTGTAATACAAGCGAAGAAAAGAATTGAGGAAATAGCCAACAAAGAAGGGCTTTCCGGCATTCCTTCTGGGTTTACAAAAGTTGATAAATTAACTTCTGGCTGGCAGCCGAGTGATTTGATTATTATCGCCGCCCGTCCAGGTATGGGTAAAACAGCTTTGACCCTTTCTATGGCGCGAAATATTGCTGTGGAATATAATATTCCGGTGGCCTTTTTCTCTTTGGAAATGTCTTCCGTGCAGCTTATTACGCGTTTAATTTCTTCCGAAACGCACTTAAGTTCAGAAAAACTGCGAACAGGAAATCTTGAAAAGCACGAGTGGGAACAACTGAACGTAAAAGTGAAAGGCCTTGAAAAAGCACCTTTGTTCATAGATGATACGCCTTCATTATCAATTTTTGATTTACGTGCCAAAGCAAGAAGACTATCATCACAGCACGGAATTAAACTAATTGTTGTAGATTATTTGCAGTTGATGACCGCTGGCGGAAGCCAAAAAGGTGGAAACCGCGAACAGGAAATCTCTACTATTTCAAGAAACCTAAAAGCTTTGGCCAAGGAATTGAACATTCCCGTAATTGCACTTTCCCAGCTTTCCCGGGCCGTTGAAACCCGTGGCGGCAGCAAGCGTCCTTTGCTTTCAGACCTTCGTGAATCTGGAGCGATTGAACAGGATGCAGATATAGTTTCATTTATTTATCGTCCAGAATATTACAAAATTGAAGAATGGGATGATGAAGAGCACACGCCAACCGCTGGCCAAGCAGAATTTATTGTTGCAAAACATCGTAACGGTGGTTTGGACGAAATACGTTTAAAATTCATCGGCCATCTCGGTAAGTTTGAAAGTCTTGCTGATTATGATATGCCAACGGAAATTCATTCAAGAATGAACGATGCTGCAAACGATGACACTTTTAAAACAAAGAATCTGCCCTCTCCAGACGAAGCTTTCGGAAGTTCTATGAACAGTGATTTTTCAATTGAAGAGGATAACGATGTACCGTTTTAATATACTGTAAGTACTTTGGCTTAAAAATTGTCGTTATCTTCGCACGATGCAACGTTTTATTTTACTTCTTTTTCTAATACTCTTTTCTTTAAAAGCTTCGGCTTCATACATCCTTATTCCAATGGATGCCGATAGTCAGAAAGAGCATTTAAAAGCCTACGGAATTACCTATTGGGTATTGGAAAAACAGCAAAAGGTGAAATGGTTGCTCAACTATCGCGGCGGTTCCTTTTTAATGCCCGATGCTCCCGAAATACAAAAGGAATGCCAGATTCGCGGAGTTTCTTTTGAAGTTATTTCAGATAGTAAAACCGAACAAATCCTTACCGAAATAAGCAGCCCTTCAAAAAATATGGACGCCGTGGTTTTGGAAAAGGCACCTAAAATCGCAGTCTATTCCCCAAAAGGAAACCTTCCTTGGGATGATGCCGTAACAATGGTTTTGACTTATGCTGAAATTCCATACACCGTAATTTACGATGAAGAAGTTTTGAGCGATCAACTGATTCTTTATGATTGGCTTCACCTTCACCACGAAGATTTTACAGGCCAGTACGGAAAATTTTACCGAGCCTATCGTTCCGCACCTTGGTATATTGAGGAAAAGAAAAATGCAGAAGCCCTAGCAACAAAACTGGGTTACAATAAAGTTTCCGAAGAAAAGCTGGATGTTGCCAAAAAAATCCGTGATTATGTAATTGGTGGTGGGTTCATGTTTGCAATGTGCAGCGCAACGGATAGTTTTGATATTGCCCTTTCCGCCGAAGGTGTAGATATTTGTGAACCCATGTTTGACGGCGACCCGAGCGAACCAGGTTATCAAAGTAAAATTGATTATACTAAAACCTTCGCTTTTAAGGATTATATTTTGGAACGTAGCCCGATGGTCTATGAGTTTTCAAGTATTGATATGACTGAAAAAAGGCGAATTCCAAAAGAGTCAGATTACTTCACTTTAATGGATTATTCGGCAAAGTGGGACCCAATTCCTACAATGCTTTGCCAAAACCACACTGTTTTGGTAAAAGGTTTTATGGGACAAACAACGTCTTTTGACCCTGATGAAATTAAAAGTAATGTTTTGGTGATGGGCGAAAACAAAACCAATGGCGAGGCACGTTACATTCACGGAATAAAAGGAAAAGGTTTTTTTACTTTCTATGGCGGCCATGACCCAGAAGATTATCAGCATAGGGTAGGTGATGCAAAAACTGAATTGGCACTGCACCCAAATTCTCCAGGATACAGACTTATTTTAAATAATGTACTTTTTCCTGCTGCTAAGAAGAAGAAGCAGAAGACTTAATTTTTCTTTAGACTATCGTAATAATCCTTTGGCGGTAAAACGGTAATTTCTACCCTTCTGTTTTGTTGTTTGTTTTCTTCGGAATCATTTGGAACACGTGGTTTGCTTTCGCCATAGGGTTTTATTTCAAATTCATATAATGAATCTTCCCCAAAAATTTCATTCAGTCTTTCCATTACAGAAATACACCTGTTTTCTGAAAGCGACATATTGGAAGTTTCATCGCCATCACTATCCGTATGGCCTTCCACCAAAATGGTTGCCTTATCTACTTGCCGAATGGATTCAGCCAGAGAATCGAGACTTTGTTTTGCGCTTTCCTTTAAATCGTATTTTGCAACATCAAACAGAACATCTGCGTTAATTGTAAGTTTTATCACGCTATTTATTGCGCCAATGGCATCTATATCTGCACCGGCACTTTTGCTTTTGCAAAGGTCTTTTAAATCGGTTATTCGGAGAAAGTAAAAAACAGATTCACTGTCAATTCCTTCTTTGCTTAAATCTATTGAAGACTTTCCGCCAGCAATTTTCCCAGCATAAATCCAATCAATGCCATTTTGTGAAATTTCTACTTTTGCAGGCTCTTTTGACGGTCCTACTTCAAAAAGATAAAGATCATCGCCTGGAAGATTCATAAAACCATTATCGGTAAATTCTACGGTCAGGCTTCCGCCGCAACCCAACGAAATAAAATTTGGTGTTTGATAGTTTTTGTAGTTTGGCTCGTGAAGACACTGCACGCTGTCGCGGTATTTTTGGATGGGAGCGGGTGTTCCAACTTTGTATTCAATTAGTTTATCTGCAAAGGAAATTTTTCCCAATGGAAGATAAATAGATTCGTATCGGTCTATTCGGTATCGTTTTCCTGTTCCTTTTTGGGCAAAAAGAAATTCTCTAGAAATAAATAGCATTATAAAAAGAAGAAATACGGAACGCGGCATGCTATTATTTTTAACGAATATACTGAAACTTCTTTAGTTGAAGTTTTTGCATAAAAAAAACCGTCTCATTGCTGAAGCGGTTTTTAGGCGAAATAATATAGTTTATAAATGTCTTATTTAACTTGTTTTACGATTGCCGCAAAAGCCTCTGGGTGGTTCATGGCCAAATCTGCCAAAACCTTACGGTTAAGCTCGATTCCGCTATTTTTTAAACTTCCCATAAATTGTGAATAGGACATTCCATGCTGTCTTGCGCCCGCATTGATACGGGTAATCCATAAGGATCTGAAATTTCTCTTTTTCGCACGACGGTCACGGTATGAATAAAGCATTGCTTTGTCCACAGCGTTTTTGGCAACCGTCCATACGTTTTTACGTCTTCCAAAGAAACCTTTGGCTTGTTTAAGAACCTTTTTTCTGCGGGCTCTCTTCGCAACTGAATTTACTGATCTTGGCATAATTTTATTTTTTTTGTAGCAGGCGATTCCTCAATTCTAAATTATGAATTCTGAATTCTTTGATTGCGCTGCTCCAGGGTTTAAATACTTGTTTTAACCGGTTAAGCGGTATTACTTCATACGAAGCATTAGCTTAACATTGCTCTCATCGGCCGGATGCACGGTAGTGTCATGGGTCAATGCAAGCTTGCGTTTTTTGCTTTTCTTTGTTAAGATGTGGCTTTTAAACGCATGCTTTCTTTTGATTTTACCAGTTCCGGTAAGCTTAAAACGCTTTTTGGCACTGGATTTTGTTTTTTGTTTCGGCATGTTTCTTACTTTTTATTTATTATTTCGCTTTATTTTAAAATCCATTTTCTTTAAAAAAAATGGACCGTTACTTCTTTTTTGGGGCAATAAACATAATCATGCGCTTGCCTTCCAGTTTTGGCATTTGCTCTACTTTTCCATATTCTTCTAGATCCTGGGCAAGGCGTAGCAATAATATTTCGCCTTGATCTTTGTAAATAATGGACCGTCCTTTAAAAAATACGTAGGCTTTTAATTTTGAGCCTTCTTGTAAAAATTTCTCGCCGTGCTTCTTTTTAAATTCGTAGTCGTGGTCATCTGTATTGGGCCCAAACCTGATTTCCTTTATAGTAACTTTGGTTGCCTTTGCTTTTAATGCCTTTTCACGTTTTTTTTGCTCGTAAACAAACTTTTTATAGTCTATCACTTTACATACCGGAGGATTTGCATTCGGCGAGATTTCAACTAGATCCAACTCTTGTTCTTCGGCAATTTCCAGCGCTTTTCTTATTGGGTAAATGCCTATTTCTACATTATCGCCCACAAGGCGCACTTCTTCAGCACGAATTTTTTCGTTTATTCTGTGCTGGTCTTCCTTGATAATCCTTGCAGGTCCTTTGCTTCTTTTTCTACGTATTGCTATGGCTTAAAAAATTTTAGTTAAACATTAAATTCTTTCGATTCTTTCTTTATTGCTTGTTGAATCAATTCTGAAAAGGCTTTTGGCGTCATTGTGCCCAAATCGCCTTCACCGTGTTTACGTACAGAAACCGTTCCATCTTTTTCTTCCTGCTCTCCAACTATCAGCATATACGGGATTTTGTTCATTTCAGCCTCCCTGATTTTCTTGCCAATTGTCTCGTTCCTATTGTCAACAAGGGCGCGAATTTCGTCATTTTCAAGCAAATTTAAAACTTTTTGGGAGTATTTTTCATATTTTTCACTCAATGATAAAATACTGACTTGTTCTGGCATTAGCCAGAGCGGGAAATTTCCACCTGTGTGTTCCAATAAAATTGCCACAAAACGCTCCATGCTTCCGAAAGGCGCACGGTGAATCATGACAGGGCGGTGCGTTTCGTTATCGTTGCCTTTGTATTCCAGTTCAAAACGTTCCGGAAGGTTATAATCTACTTGAATTGTTCCTAATTGCCAGCTTCTTCCAAGGGCATCCTTAACCATAAAGTCCAATTTTGGCCCGTAGAATGCAGCCTCGCCATATTCAATTTTATAATCCAGTCCTTTTGCTTCGGCTGCATTTATAATTGCTTTTTCGGCTTTTTCCCAATTTTCAAGACTTCCAATATATTTTTCGGGTTTTTCTGGATCGCGCAAGGAAACTTGGGTATAAAAGTTTTCGAAACCCAAAGATCCGAAAACATACAGCACCAAATCAATCACTTTTTTGAACTCATCATCCAATTGATCGGGTGTACAGAAAATATGCGCATCATCCTGTGTAAAACCACGAACACGTGTCAAACCGTGAAGCTCACCACTTTGTTCGTAACGGTAAACGGTTCCGAATTCCGCAAAACGTTTCGGCAAATCTTTATAGGACCAAGGCTTGCTGTTGTATATCTCGCAGTGGTGTGGACAGTTCATGGGTTTTAGCAAGAACTCTTCTCCTTCAGCAGGTGTATGTATGGGCTGAAAACTATCGGCACCATACTTTGCGTAATGCCCAGAGGTAACGTAAAGTTCCTTCTGGCCAATGTGCGGTGTCACAACCATTTCGTAGCCTGCTTTTTTCTGGGCTTTTTTCAAAAAGTTCTCAAGACGTTCACGAAGTGCAGCACCTTTTGGCATCCAAAGCGGAAGTCCCTGTCCTACCTTCTGCGAAAAGGTGAAAAGCTCCAGTTCTTTGCCAAGTTTTCTGTGGTCGCGTTGCTTCGCCTGTTCAAGAAGCTCAAGATATTCAGTTAAATCCTTTTGCTTCGGAAAACTTATCCCATAAATGCGTGTAAGCTGTTTGTTCTTTTCGTCGCCACGCCAATAGGCACCGGCAATACTCATTAGCTTTATGGCTTTAACGATTCCGGTATTCGGAATATGTCCGCCACGGCAAAGATCGGTAAATGTATCGTGGTCGCAAAAAGTGATTGTTCCGTCTTTCAGGTTTTCAATCAATTCAACTTTATATTCGTTGCCCTGTTTTTTGTAGTAATCCAAAGCATCCGCCTTCGAGGATTCGCGCATCGAAAATTCAAACTTTCCACGGGCGATCTCCAACATTTTATCCTCTACCTCTTTTAAGTCTTTTTCTGAAATAGTTTTGTCCCCAAAATCCACATCGTAATAAAATCCATTTTCTATAGCGGGGCCAATCGTTAATTTTACCCCAGGATACAATTGCTCAAGTGCCTGTGCAAGTATGTGTGCGGAAGAATGCCAGAATGCTTTTTTGCCTTCGTCGTTGTTCCAAGTATATAGCACCAAACTTCCGTCTTCCGTTAATGGGGTGGTGGATTCAATGGTTACACCGTTAAAGGATGCCGAAATCACATTGCGGGCAAATCCTTCGCTAATATTCTTGGCTACGTCCATGGGCGTAACTCCTGCATCAAAATGCTTTACACTTCCATCTGGTAAGGTAATGGCTATCATATACTGAAAAATTTTAGGGTGCAAAGATACTATTAGTTTCGACGGTTTGCAATATCCTATATATTGATTATTGTTATTTTTTGGGCGTTCCCGATAACCTTTTTGCGGTTATCGGTCAGGCTTTCACTACTCGCTTCCCAATGCGCTCTTGGGCGCATTGGGAGAGCTCAAACATGCCGTTCAATCCTTAACGCGGCAACAATTTCGAAAATAGTATATATATTAAGGTAAAAAGAACCCGTAAATTTATTTTTAAAGCTAAGTTATGGCTTTTCAAATGCTTAGTTCATTGCTAAAAAAATAATTTAAAATAAATGTCAATTAAGTTTGTGGGATTGAAAAAGCAATCTATATTTGCACCCGCTTAAAAGAACAAATAATAGCGTTCAAAAAAAGCAAAAACAACGCTCTTAAAAATTTTTGAAATATTTTTTTAAAAGTATTGCAGGATTAAAAAAGAGTTGTACATTTGCACCCGCTAAAACAATGAGTGACTATAAAACACGATTTGAAAGCGAGCAATAATAGATAGAAAAGTTCATTGAGATATTGAAATTGACAGCGTAGGCCATCACCTTAAGAGGTGTTTGGCCGACATTAGAAAACT
>JAGQYY010000064.1 GCA_020435825.1 Aequorivita sp. | reverse complement strand
ATACAGGGGTAAGCCATAAAATTGGCGAGGTTCACGATGGAGCTGCAACCATGGACTGGATGGAGCAGGAGCAGGAGCGTGGTATTACCATTACTTCGGCTGCTACTACTTGTACTTGGAGGTTTCCATTGGAAAACGCACAGCCGCTTCCTGAAACAAAAGATTACCATTTCAACATTATCGACACTCCCGGCCACGTGGATTTTACCGTAGAGGTAAACCGCTCGTTGCGTGTTCTTGATGGATTGGTATTCCTATTCAGTGCGGTAGATGGTGTTGAGCCACAGTCTGAGACAAACTGGAGACTTGCAGACAACTATAAAGTGCCTCGTATCGGTTTCGTTAACAAAATGGACCGTCAGGGAGCAAACTTTATGGCTGTTTGCCAGCAAGTAAAGGATATGTTGAAGTCCAATGCGGTGCCAATCGTTTTGAACATTGGTGACGAAGCAGACTTTAAAGGAATTGTTGACCTTGTAAAAAACCGTGCTGTAATTTGGCATGATGATTCATTCGGTTCAACATTTGATGTTGTTGAAATTCCAGAGGAATTAAAAGCGGAAGCAAAAGTTTTGCGCGGTAAACTTATTGAAGAAGTTGCCGCTTATGACGAAAACTTACTTGAGAAATACATGGAAGATGAAGATTCTATTACTGAAGAGGAGGTGCACGCTGCACTTCGCGCTGCGGTAATGGACATGTCCATCATTCCAATGATTTGTGGTTCTTCTTTTAAAAATAAGGGGGTTCAGTTTTTATTAGACGCTGTTTGCCGTTATTTACCTGCACCGACTGATAAAGAAGGTATTGTTGGTGTCAATCCAGATACTGAAAAAGAAGAAATTCGTAAGCCAGATGTAAGTGCGCCTTTTTCTGCTTTGGCATTTAAGATTGCTACAGATCCTTATGTGGGTCGTTTAGCATTCTTCCGTGCATATTCTGGTCGTTTGGACGCAGGTTCATACGTGCTTAACAACCGTAGCGGAAATAAAGAACGTATTTCGCGTATCTACCAAATGCACGCCAACAAACAAAATGCAATTGAATACATAGAAGCTGGAGATATTGGGGCTGCTGTAGGTTTTAAGGATATTAAAACAGGAGATACTCTTTCTGCGGAAAAGCATCCAATCGTTTTGGAAAGCATGAACTTCCCAGATCCCGTAATCGGTATTGCGGTTGAGCCTAAAACCAAAGCAGACGTTGATAAATTAGGTATGGCTTTGGCAAAACTTGCTGAAGAAGATCCAACGTTCCAAGTGCGTACAGACGAAGCTTCTGGACAGACAATCATTTCCGGAATGGGCGAGCTTCACTTAGATATTATCGTGGACCGTTTGCGTCGCGAATTCAAAGTTGAAGTAAACCAGGGTCAGCCACAGGTTGAGTATAAAGAAGCTGTCACAAAAGCTGCAGATCACAGAGAGGTTTACAAAAAGCAATCAGGTGGTCGTGGTAAATTTGCTGATATCGTATTTACACTTGAGCCAGCTGAAGAAGGCAAGATTGGTCTTGAATTCGTGAACGAAGTAAAAGGTGGTAACGTTCCCAAGGAATTTATCCCTGCTGTTGAAAAAGGTTTCAAACAAGCAATGGTTAATGGACCACTTGCCGGTTTTGAGGTTGACAGTATGAAGGTTACATTAAAAGACGGGTCTTTCCACCCTGTGGATTCTGATGCACTTTCTTTTGAACTTGCCGCAAAAATTGGCTTCAAAGAAGTTGCCAAAAAAGCTGGTGCCGTAATCCTTGAGCCTATTATGAAACTTGAGGTATTAACTCCTGAAGAGAATATGGGTGATATAGTAGGTGACCTTAACCGTCGTCGCGGAACGATCAATAATATGAGTGACCGCGCCGGGGCGAAAGTTATCAAGGCTGAAGTGCCTCTTTCCGAAATGTTCGGTTATGTAACTACATTGAGAACATTGTCTTCAGGTCGTGCAACTTCAACTATGGAATTTTCACATTATGCTGAAACACCTTCTAACATTTCAGAAAGTGTAATTGCAGCAGCAAGAGGAACCGCTAACGTATAATAATTTTCAGCAATGAGTCAAAAAATAAGAATAAAGCTAAAATCTTACGATCACAATTTGGTGGACAAATCTGCTGAAAAAATCGTTAAGACCGTAAAGAGTACCGGAGCTGTGGTTACAGGGCCAATTCCTTTACCAACACACAAAAAGATCTTTACCGTATTGCGTTCTCCACACGTGAACAAGAAAAGTAGAGAGCAATTCCAATTAAGTTCATACAAAAGACTTTTGGATATCTACAGTTCTTCTTCAAAAACGATCGATGCTCTTATGAAATTGGAGCTTCCAAGCGGAGTAGAAGTAGAGATTAAAGTATAGTTTGAAAAGTCGCCCTGAGCGCAGTCGAAGGGTCTTCTCAAACAAATAAAATGTCCTCAACGATGGTTGGGGAAAAACGGAAACAAAATAATATTCAGGGTTGAATTTATTTTGACCCTGTTTTTTTGAATAACAATTATAAATAAGTAATAATCAATAAATAATTAAATATGTCTGGGTTAATTGGAAGAAAGATAGGGATGACCAGCATCTTTGACGACAACGGAAAGAACATTCCGTGTACCGTTATTGAGTGTGGCCCCTGTGTTGTTACCCAAGTCAGAACCAAAGAGGTTGACGGGTACGAAGCGCTTCAACTTGGTTTCGATGACAAGAAGACTGTTACAAAAGCTGCCGAAGGGCACGCCAAAAAAGCAGGAACCGTTGCAAAACGCAAAGTCGCCGAATTCAAGGGATTTGAAGAAGATTACAAATTGGGCGACACAATCACTGTGGAACATTTTATCGAGGGTGAATTCGTGGATATCGCGGGTACATCAAAAGGTAAAGGTTTCCAAGGTGTTGTAAAGCGTCACGGTTTTGGCGGTGTTGGCCAGTCCACACACGGTCAGCACAACCGTTTGCGTGCACCAGGTTCCATTGGAGCCGCATCTTATCCTGCGAGAGTATTCAAAGGAATGCGTATGGCGGGCCAAATGGGCAATGAAAGAGTAAAAGTTGAAAATTTAAGGGTTTTGAAAGTAGTTCCCGAAAAGAACCTACTTGTGGTAAAAGGAGCAGTTCCCGGCCATAAAAACGCTTATGTAATGATCGAGAAATAATGAAGGTAGCTGTATTAGACATAAACGGAAAAGACACAGGCCGGAAAGTTGAGCTTTCTGCAGCTGTGTTCGGGATAGAGCCAAACAATCACGCGGTTTATCTTGATGTGAAACAATACCTTGCCAATCAACGTCAAGGAACCCACAAAGCCAAGGAACGTGCTGAGATTGCTGGTTCTACCAGAAAGATCAAGAAACAAAAAGGAACTGGTACTGCCCGTGCGGGTAGCATCAAGTCTGGTGTATTTAAAGGTGGCGGTAGAATGTTCGGGCCTCGTCCGCGTAACTACTCCTTCAAATTGAACAAAAACCTAAAGCGTTTGGCGCGTAAATCTGCCCTATCGATGAAGGCAAATGATAAAGCCATTTTTGTAATGGAAGACCTAAATTTTGACGCTCCAAAAACCAAGAATTTTACCGCGGTTTTGAACAGTTTAGGACTTAATGACAAAAAATCATTATTTGTGTTGGGAGACTTAAATAATAATGTATATTTGTCGTCTCGCAATTTGAAAGGTGCTGAAGTTATAACTAACTCACAATTAAGTACTTATAAAATTATGAATGCAAACAGTGTCGTGCTGTTTGAAGGTTCTTTGGAAGGAATTGAAACAAACTTAAGTAAATAGAAACAAGATGAACATCTTAATTAAACCTATAATTACGGAAAAAGCCACCAAAGCTGCTGAAGACAAAAACGTTTTCACCTTTGAGGTAAGCCCGAAGGCGAACAAGATAGAAATCAAGAAGGCGGTTGAATCTGCCTACGGCGTTTCTGTTGAAAAAGTTCGCACAATGAATGTCCGCCCAGACAGGAAAACCCGTTATACAAAAACAGGTGTCCAAACTGGTAAAACGAATGCTTACAAAAAAGCAATCGTACAGGTGGCGGAAGGTGATACAATAGATTTTTACAGTAACATCTAAGGAAACTTAGATTTAATTAGGCACAAATGTCAGTAAGAAAATTAAAACCAATCACCCCAGGTCAGCGTTTTAGGGTTGTTAATGGTTTTGACGCCATTACAACCGATAAGCCGGAGAAGTCGTTACTTGCTCCGAACAAAAGATCTGGTGGTAGAAACAGTCAAGGAAAAATGACCATGCGCTACATAGGTGGTGGTCATAAAAGAAAATATCGAATTATCGATTTTAAACGCGACAAGGCGGGAATTCCTGCTACCGTTGCCAGTATTCAATACGACCCTAACCGTACAGCGTTTATCGCACTTTTGAACTATCAAGATGGTGAAAAGCGATATGTAATTGCGCAAAACGGACTACAAGTTGGTCAAAACATCGTTTCCGGTGAAGCAGTAGCTCCAGAGATTGGAAACGCAATGCCGCTTTCAGCTATTCCTTTAGGTACTATTATCTCTTGCATCGAGCTTCGTCCCGGTCAAGGAGCCATTATGGCACGTAGTGCTGGTGCTTTCGCACAGCTTATGGCTCGTGATGGAAAATATGCTACCGTAAAACTTCCTTCGGGAGAAACCAGATTGATTTTGGTAGAATGTATGGCTACCATTGGTGCTGTTTCTAACAGCGACCACCAATTGCTGGTTTCCGGTAAAGCCGGTAGAAGCAGATGGTTGGGTAGAAGACCACGTACAAGACCAGTAGTGATGAACCCTGTAGATCACCCAATGGGTGGTGGTGAAGGCCGCGCTTCAGGAGGTCATCCACGTTCTAGAAAAGGTATCCCTGCAAAAGGTTACAGAACCCGTACTAAAACGAAAGCAAGTAATAAATATATCTTAGAACGAAGAAAGAAATAAGTTATGGCAAGATCATTAAAAAAAGGACCGTTCGTTCATTATAAACTAGACAAGAAAGTGCAACAAAACGTTGAGGACAATAAGAAGACCGTTATCAAAACTTGGTCACGTGCTTCTATGATTACTCCAGATTTTGTTGGTCAAACCATCGCTGTACACAACGGGCGCCAATTTGTTCCTGTGTATGTAACAGAAAACATGGTTGGACATAAACTAGGGGAATTTTCACCTACAAGATCATTCCGTGGTCACGCAGGTGCTAAAAACAAAGGTAAAAAATAATAGGCCATGGGAGTTCGTAAAAGAGAAAGAGCAGAAGCAATCAAGGAAGCAAAGAAGACAATGTACTTTGCTAAATTGAACAATTGCCCCACTTCACCAAGAAAAATGCGCTTAATGGCGGATTTGGTTAGAGGTGAGAAAATAGACAAAGCACTTAATATTTTGAAGTTCAGTTCAAAGGAATCTTCACGCAAACTGGAGAAACTACTTTTGTCTGCCATCAATAACTGGCAACAAAAGAACGAAGATGCTTCAATTGAAGATGCAGATCTTTTTGTTAAGGAAATCCGAGTGGACGGTGGAACAATGTTGAAGAGACTTCGTCCAGCACCACAAGGCCGCGCACATAGAATTAGAAAACGTTCCAACCATGTAACACTGGTTTTAGGGGCTAACGATAACACACAAAGCAAGTAATTAAATGGGACAGAAGACAAATCCAATCGGGAATCGCTTAGGTATCATTAGAGGTTGGGAATCCAACTGGTACGGAGGCAACGACTACGGCGATAAATTGGAACCGAAGACGACAAGATTAGAAAATACGTTCACGCCCGTTTAAGCAAAGCCAGTGTGAGTAGAGTAATTATTGAGCGTACGCTTAAGCTTGTAACCGTTACTATAACTACTGCCCGTCCCGGTATCATTATCGGTAAAGGTGGCCAGGAAGTAGACAAGCTAAAAGAAGAGCTTAAGAAAATTACGGATAAAGAGGTACAGATCAACATTCACGAGATCAAAAGACCTGAGCTTGATGCATTTTTGGTAGCTGCAAGTATTGCACGCCAAATTGAAAGTCGTATTTCATACCGTCGCGCTATTAAAATGGCAATCGCTGCAACAATGAGAATGAACGCTGAAGGTATTAAGGTGCAAATCTCAGGACGTTTGAATGGAGCTGAAATGGCGCGTTCAGAGTCATACAAAGAAGGTCGTATCCCGTTATCAACTTTTAGAGCCGACATTGACTACGCTTTAGTTGAGGCACACACTACCTATGGTAGATTGGGTGTTAAAGTATGGATTATGAAAGGCGAAGTATATGGAAAAAGAGAGCTTTCTCCATTGGTGGGCCTTTCAACAGGCAAAACCAAGAGTGGTGGAAAAGGCGCTCCTGCAGGAGGACGCGGTGGCAACAAAGCACGCCGTAGAAAGTAATTTTTTAAATAGAAGAAAATGTTACAACCTAAAAGAACAAAGTACCGCAAACAAATGAAAGGCCGTATGAAGGGCAATGCCGAGCGTGGCAACCAGCTGGCATACGGAACCTTCGGTATTAAATCGTTGGAATCAGAATTTCTTACAGCAAGACAGATTGAGGCCGCTCGTATTGCCGCTACCCGTTTTATGAAGAGAGAAGGTTCTATTTGGATCATGATTTTTCCAGATAAACCAATTACCAAAAAACCTCTTGAAGTACGTATGGGTAAAGGTAAGGGTGCTGTAGAATATTACGCTGCTGTGGTAAAACCGGGAAGAATGCTTTTTGAGGTATCTGGTGTTCCCGTTGAAACAGCAAAAGAAGCCTTGCGCCTTGCGGCACAAAAGCTTCCGGTTAAAACTAAATTTGTAATGTCTCGGGATTTCCAAGCATAATTTTTTGAAAGATGAAACAATCAGAAATTAAAAAAGCATCAACGGCAGAACTTCAGGAAGCCTTTGCCGAATCAAAAAAAGTGTATTCAGACCTTAAAATGGCGCACACCATTTCACCGTTGGAAAATCCAATTCAACTGCGTACCCAAAAAAGGGCAATAGCAAGAATAGCGACTGAACTAACTAACAGAGAAGTGCAATAATTGTACAGCCGAAAGATGGAAGAAATTAAAAGAAACTTAAGAAAAGAACGTATAGGTGTAGTAACCAGCAACAAAATGGACAAGTCCATAGTTGTTAGCGAGGTGAAAAAAGTAAAGCACCCTATGTACGGAAAGTTCGTGTTGAAAACGAAAAAATACGTTGCGCACGACGAGACAAACAACTGCAACGAAGGTGATACAGTAAAGATCATGGAAACAAGACCTTTAAGTAAGACCAAATGTTGGAGATTAGTAGAAATAATTGAAAGAGCGAAGTAATTATGTTACAACAAGAATCAAGACTCAAAGTCGCTGATAATACCGGAGCCAAGGAAGTACTTTGCATCCGTGTATTGGGCGGAACAAAAAGAAGGTATGCTTCTATTGGTGATAAAATTGTAGTTTCTGTAAAAGAAGCAACGCCAAATGGAAACATTAAAAAAGGAGCAGTTTCTACGGCAGTAGTAGTACGCACTGTTAAGGAAATTAGAAGACCTGATGGTTCTTACATCCGTTTCGATGATAACGCTTGTGTACTTTTAAACCCACAAGGGGAAATGAGAGGAACACGTGTTTTCGGGCCGGTAGCTAGAGAACTTCGCGACAAGCAATTTATGAAAATAGTATCATTGGCACCAGAGGTGCTTTAATATGAAAACTAAGATGGCAAAGCTTAAAATAAAATCAGGCGATACAGTAGTAGTTACCGCTGGAGACCACAAAGGATCCGAAGGGAAGGTAATAGCGGTATACCTTGAAAAAAACAAAGCAATCGTAGAAGGAGTTAACTTGGTTTCAAAACACGAAAAACCAAGTGCAAAGAACCCACAGGGCGGTATTGTAAGAAAAGAAGCCCCTATCCACATCTCGAACCTATCGCTAATCGATCCTAAATCTGGAAAGGCAACACGCGTTGGGTACAAAATGGAAAATGGAAAGAAAATACGATTTTCAAAACAATCGAATCAAGCAATATAGTTATGGCATATTCACCAAGACTTAAAGAAGAGTACAAAAGCAGAGTGATCAATGCACTTACAGACGAGTTTGGTTACAAAAACGTCATGCAGGTACCAAAACTGGAACGCATCGTTGTTTCCCGTGGTGTGGGCGCAGCGGTTGCAGACAAGAAACTTATTGACTATTCGGTTGATGAGTTTACAAAGATAACCGGGCAAAAAGCAGTAGCTACCGTGTCCAAAAAAGACGTTGCAAACTTCAAGCTTCGTAAAGGAATGCCTATTGGTGTGAAAGTTACGTTGCGTGGAGAGCGTATGTATGAATTTTTGGACAGGTTGGTAACATCAGCTTTGCCAAGGGTACGCGACTTTAACGGAATTAAAGCGACCGGTTTTGATGGAAGAGGAAACTACTCTTTGGGAATTACCGAACAGATTATCTTCCCGGAAATCGATATTGATAAAGTGAAGAAAATTGAAGGCATGAACGTTACGTTCATCACCTCTGCAAAAACCGACAAAGAAGCGAAATCATTATTACAAGAATTGGGATTACCCTTTAAAAAGAACTAAGAGATGGCTAAAGAATCAATGAAAGCCCGCGAGGTTAAGAGACAAAAAATGGTAGCAAAATATGCCGCCAAGCGCAAAGCTTTGAAAGAAGCCGGTGATTGGGAAGGTCTGCAAAAACTACCAAAAAACGCCTCACCAGTTCGTTTGCACAACCGTTGCAAACTTACAGGAAGACCAAGAGGGTATATGAGAACTTTTGGAATTTCACGTGTATTGTTCCGTGAAATGGCTAATCAAGGTCTTATTCCGGGAGTGCGCAAAGCATCTTGGTAAAAACAGATTTCTGTTCAAAAGAAAAGTATAAACTGGTTGAAGGTTCGAAATAGTTCGAAAACCACTTCCGCAAATTCAAATAAATGAATACAGATCCAATTTCAGATTATCTAACACGAGTTAGAAATGCTGCGAAAGCCGGACATCGCGTTGTAGAGATTCCAGCTTCAAATCTTAAAAAGGAGATTACAAAGATCCTTTTTGACCAGGGATACATTTTAAGCTACAAGTTTGATGACAGTACCGCGCAGGGAAGCATCAAGATTGCGTTGAAATACGACAAGCTTACCAAAGAATCCGTGATCAAGAAAATTCAAAGAATCAGTAAACCAGGTTTACGTAAATATGCAGGTTCATCAGAACTACCTCGCGTGCTCAACGGTCTTGGTATTGCCATTGTTTCAACTTCTTCAGGAGTTATGACTGGCAAACAGGCAAAAGCGCAGAATGTTGGTGGTGAAGTATTGTGTTACGTTTACTAAAAAATAGACAAAGAAATGTCAAGAATAGGTAAAAACCCGGTAGCAATCCCACAAGGAGTTACAGTTGATGTAAAAGACAACGTAATTACCGTAAAAGGAAAATTAGGCGAGTTATCTCAGGAGTTTGATTCTGATCTAACCGTGAAAGTAGAAGACGGAAACGTAATGGTTGAGCGTCCTTCAGATTCTAAAGACCATACTGCAAAGCACGGTCTTTATAGAGCGTTAATCAACAATATGATTGAAGGCGTAAGCAAAGGATGGACCAAGGAATTGGAATTGGTAGGTGTAGGTTACCGTGCCAGCAACCAAGGACAAAAATTAGATTTGGCTTTAGGATTTTCACACAACATTATTTTGGACATTGCTCCAGAAGTAAAAGTGGAAACTGTATCTGATAAAGGTAAAAACCCAATCGTAAAATTAACGTCTCATGACAAGCAATTGGTTGGGCAAGTAGCGGCGAAAATCCGAGCTTTCCGTAAACCAGAACCTTACAAAGGAAAAGGTATCAAGTTTGTTGGTGAACAATTAAGAAGAAAAGCAGGTAAATCTGCATAACAAATTAGAGTTATGGCATTATCAAAGTACGAAAGAAGAGCGCGTTTGCGCAGTAGGATCAGAAAAACGGTTGAGGGGACCGAAAGTCGCCCACGTTTGGCTGTTTTCCGCAGCAACAAAGAAATATACGCTCAGATTATTGACGATGTAAATGGAAAGACAATTACCGCTGCATCTTCAAGAGATAAAGATATTGACGCTTCAAAAGTAAACAAAGTTGAAGCTGCAAAACTGGTAGGAAAAGCAATCGCAGAAAAAGCTGTTAAAGCTGGTGTTGAAACCATTGCTTTTGACAGAGGCGGTTACCTATACCACGGAAGAGTAAAATCATTAGCTGAAGGTGCACGCGAAGGTGGCCTTAAATTCTAAGTCAAATTATGTATCAAGATTATAAAAACGTAGAATTAGTAAAACCAGGAGGTCTTGAATTGAAAGACCGTTTGGTAGGTGTACAACGTGTAACCAAGGTGACCAAAGGTGGTCGTGCCTTCGGATTTTCAGCTATCGTAGTTGTTGGTGACGAAAAAGGTGTGGTTGGACAAGGTCTTGGAAAATCTAAAGATGTAGCTAGCGCAATTGCAAAAGCTATTGAGGATGCCAAGAAAAACTTAGTTCGCATCCCACTTAACAAAGTGACCCTTCCGCACGAACAAAAAGGAAAATACGGCGGAGCCCGTGTTAACCTAATTCCAGCAGCGCCTGGTACCGGAGTTATTGCAGGTGGTGCCGTACGTGCCGTATTGGAAGCAGTAGGAGTTCACGATGTATTGTCAAAATCACAAGGGTCTTCCAATCCGCACAATGTGGTAAAAGCAACTTTTGATGCGCTATTGCAAATGCGAAGTGCACAAACTGTAGCAAACCAACGAGGAATTTCACTTGAAAAAGTATTCAAAGGATAAATATCAGAGCGATGGCAAAAATTAAAGTAACAAAGGTAAAGAGCGTTATAAAACGCCCGAAAAACCAAAAGAGAATCATGGAATCGTTGGGTCTTCACAAGATGAACCAAACAGTTGAACATGAAGATACGCCAAACATTCTTGGTATGATCAATAAAGTTAATCACTTGGTTTCTGTTGAAACCAAATAAGAAACACGATAATGGATTTAAGTAACTTACAACCGGCTCCAGGGTCGGTAAAAAATCAAGGCAAGCGAGTAGGTCGCGGACAAGGTTCCGGTAAAGGTGGTACTGCCACCCGCGGACACAAAGGAGCAAAATCACGTTCAGGTTATTCCAAGAAAATTGGATTTGAAGGTGGACAAATGCCCCTACAACGTCGTGTTCCTAAGTTTGGATTCACAAACATCAACCGTAAAGAATATAAAGGAATCAATATTGATACCCTTCAACAATTGGTTGACGACAAGAAAATTAACGATACCGTTGACTTCGAAACTTTAGTAGGTTTGGGTCTTGCTGGTAAAAACGAAATGGTTAAGATTTTAGGAAGAGGCGAAATAAAGGCAAAATTAAAGGTATCTGCTCACAAGTTCACTGCCTCGGCAAAAGAAGCTATTGAAGCTGCCGGTGGCGAAGTAGTAACATTGTAACAAAAGCTAAGGATGAAATTTATCGATACCTTAAAAAATGTTTGGAAAATAGAGGAGTTGCGTAACCGCATTTTGCTTACGCTGGGAATGCTATTGGTTTACCGTTTTGGTGCGCAAGTAGTACTTCCAGGAATTGATGCAGATATGTTGGCGCAGTTCGCAGGTAAATTCAATGCCGGTGGGATTGGTGGTTTATTGAATGCATTTACTGGAGGGGCTTTTGCCAATGCTTCTGTTTTTGCATTGGGTATTATGCCATATATTTCTGCTTCTATTGTTGTACAGTTAATGCAAATTGCTGTGCCTTACCTTCAAAAATTACAGAAAGAAGGAGAGAGTGGCCGTAAGAAAATCAATCAGATTACTCGTTGGTTAACCATTGGTATCTGTTTGGTACAAGCACCAAGTTATCTTGCAGGTCTTCCAGCAATGGGAGTACCGGCAGAAGCTTTTGTAATGGGCCAGAGCTTTATGTTCTACTTTTCTTCAGTGATAATACTTGTAACAGGAACAATATTCGCAATGTGGTTGGGTGAAAAGATCACCGATAAAGGTATTGGCAACGGTATCTCCATACTTATTATGGTTGGTATTATTGCACGTTTACCACAATCATTTGCTCAGGAATTTGTTTCAAGAGTTATGGAATCAAACGGTGGTTTGATTATGATTCTTATTGAATTGGTTATCTGGTTCGTGATTATCTTATTGTCTATTATGTTAGTAATGGCAGTGCGTAAAATACCTGTTCAATATGCAAGAAGAACCGCTAGCGGTGGTTATGAGAAGAATATTTTTGGAGCACGCCAGTTCATTCCATTAAAGTTAAATGCTTCCGGAGTAATGCCTATCATCTTTGCTCAGGCAATTATGTTTGTTCCTTCTGCAGTTGCAAGTCTTTCCGAAAGTGATTTCGCTCAGGGGATTCAAGCTACTTTTAGTGATATTTTCGGATTTTGGTACAACTTGGTATTCGCAGTATTGATTATCATATTCACATATTTCTATACCGCTATCACTGTGCCAACCAATAAAATGGCGGATGACCTTAAACGTAGCGGTGGTTTTATTCCTGGCATCAAACCAGGTTCACAAACCGCTGAATATTTAGACCGAATCATGTCCCAAATAACCTTACCAGGTTCTATCTTTTTGGCTTTGATTGCAATTTTCCCTGCCTTCGTTGTTAAACTGATGGGAATCCAGCAAGGATGGGCATTATTCTACGGTGGTACTTCACTTTTAATTATGGTGGGTGTGGCTATCGATACCATGCAACAAGTAAACTCGTACTTATTGAACCGTCATTACGATGGTTTGATGAAAAGCGGCAAAAACAGAAAGGCAGTAGCATAATTATGGCAAAACAAAGCGCAATAGAACAAGATGGAAGCATAGTGGAAGCACTATCAAACGCAATGTTCCGTGTGGAACTGGAAAACGGTCACATTGTAACCGCACACATTTCTGGTAAAATGCGAATGCACTACATAAAATTGTTGCCAGGTGATAAAGTGAAACTGGAAATGAGCCCATACGATTTAACTAAAGCGAGAATAACATACAGATATTAATACAACGGACCTCACGGTTCATTGAACAATAAATTAAATTAAGAGAGATGAAAGTAAGAGCATCCGTAAAGAAAAGAAGTGCCGACTGTAAAATTGTTCGCAGAAAAGGCAGATTATATGTAATTAACAAAAAGAACCCAAAGTTCAAACAAAGACAAGGATAAATAGTTGGGTTGCCCGGTTGCATGACCTGGCGTAACAACAGAATCTAAAGATCGCGTATGGCACGTATCGCAGGTATTGATTTACCGAAAGAAAAAAGAGGAGAGATTGGTCTCACCTACATTTTTGGCATTGGAAAACGCACTGCCCAGAACATTCTTGATGAAGCCGGTATTGACCGGAATCTTCGGGTGAAAGACTGGACAGATGAGCAATCCACCAATATCCGGAAGATCGTTCAGGAAAGATTTAAGGTGGAAGGTGCGTTGCGCTCAGAAGTGCAGTTGAACATTAAGCGCCTGATGGATATCGGATGCTACAGAGGTATCCGTCATCGTAACGGACTGCCCGTTCGCGGACAAACAACCAAGAACAACGCACGTACCCGTAAAGGAAAAAGAAAGACCGTGGCGAATAAGAAAATGGCCACCAAGTAAACGGTTATAGCTGATTAAGACATGGCAAAATCATCCAAAACGACAAAAAAGAGATCGGTTCAGGTTGAGTCGACAGGAAAGGCAACCATTCATGCCACCTTTAACAATATCATTGTTTCCCTGAACAATAGTCAGGGTCAGGTGATCGCATGGTCTTCCGCAGGAAAGATGGGTTTCCGGGGTTCTAAAAAGAACACCCCGTACGCAGCCCAGCAAGCTGCTGCGGATGCATCCAAAGTCGCCTACGATCAGGGACTGAGAAAGGTGAAGGTATACGTGAAAGGTCCCGGATCCGGACGTGAGTC
>JAGQYY010000063.1 GCA_020435825.1 Aequorivita sp. | reverse complement strand
GAGTGAGTAAATAAATTTAGATAATCCTTAAACCTATTCACCAATTCACTCATTAATCTTTCAAACTTTGAATTAATTTAATTAGCATTCTTTTGATGAAAAAAATTTTATCCTTTAAATCTTTAGAATCATCCATAAATTTTAACCTTTTTGAGATTTCTAATTGAGTTTCCAATTCGGCAGCGGAGCCTAAACTTATATACAAAAACCTTTTGAATTCTTTTTTTGATTCTCTCGCAGCACCTTCAGCAATATTTGAAGGAATTGAAACTGAACAACGGCGAATTTGACCAATAAGCCCGAATCTTTCTGAATCAGGAAAGTTGTTAGTAATACTATAAATTTCAACTACTAAATCCATTGCTTCCTGATAAACCTTTAAATCATTATGTGATTTCATAATCATCTATACATTTACATATTCCCTAATTCACAGACTCACAGATTCACAGATTCACCTTTTAAAAATATCCCTGTCTTTTTCTATCTTCCATTGCTGTTTCACTGCGCTTATCATCACTTCTATTTCCTCGTTCGGTTTGTTTCATTGCAGAAACTTCGGCTACTATTTTTTCTAAAGTATCAGCATCAGACTCAATCCCGCCAGTAATGGTTATATCTCCCAGCGTTCTAAAACGGATTTTCCTGGTTTCGATTTTTTCGTTTTCTTCCAATTTTAAATGTTCCGAAACCGGAATCCAAGTGTTACTTCGCCAAACCACCTCACGTTGATGCGCCAAATACAGGGAAGGAATTTGAATGTTTTCACGTTTTATATAATTCCAAACGTCCATTTCAGTCCAATTACTTATGGGGAATGCGCGAAAATGCTCACCTTCAAAATGTTTTCCGTTCAGTAAATTCCATAGCTCCGGACGTTGGTTTTTTGGATCCCATTGTCCAAAATCATCTCTATGCGAAAAGAAGCGTTCCTTGGCGCGGGCCTTTTCCTCATCACGTCTTCCACCGCCAATGGCGCAATCTATTTTGTTGTTTTCTATGGCATCCAACAAGGTTGTAATCTGAAGTGCATTACGGGTAGCGTTTTTCCCTTTTTCCTCTGCAACCCTTCCCGTATCAATAGACTCCTGAACGGAACCCACAATTAATTGAACGCCCAGTTCTTTTATTAAATCATCCCTAAATTGAATGGTTTCGGGGAAATTGTGCCCTGTGTCAACATGCATTAACGGAAAAGGTATTTTAGAAGGGTAAAATGCTTTCTTCGCCAAATGTGTTACAAGAATGGAATCCTTTCCACCAGAAAATAATATTACCGGATTTTGGAATTGTGCCCAAACTTCCCGAAGAATATAAATGGCTTCCGATTCCAGTTCGTCCAAATAATTTAAATAATACTTGCTCATTTTTTTTAATTGTTTGTTTGTGAGTCTGTGAGTCTGTGAGTCTGTGAGTTTGTGAGTCTGTAAAAAATATTAAACTGTAATCACAGATTCACTAATTCACTAATTCACCTACTCACTAATTCACCTACTCACTAATTCACCTACTCACTAATTCACCTACTCACTAATTCACCTACTACATTTTAAATCTTCTGTTAATTGCAGATAGAATCAAAGCAACCGCTTCCTCCACTGAAACCATCGTCGTATCAATCTCAACATCTGGTACCGTTGGAGCTTCATAAGGCGCATTTATGCCTGTAAAATTTTTGATTTCGCCTGCACGTGCTTTTGCGTAGAGTCCCTTTACATCACGGCGTTCGCATTCTTCGATGGGCGTATTCACAAAAACTTCTACAAAATTATCATAACCAACAATACGCTTCACATTTTCACGGTCTTCTTTATAAGGCGAAACAAAGGAAGCTATCACAACCAAACCTGCATCTATCATTAAATTGGCAACTTCTGCAATACGGCGAATGTTCTCCGATCTGTCTTCTGGGGAAAAGGAAAGATTGTTGTTCAATCCTTTTCTAACATTATCGCCATCCAAAAGATAGGTATGTATTTCCTTCTCAAAAAGTGCTTTTTCCAATTCATTCGCAATGGTAGATTTTCCAGAGCCTGAAAGACCCGTAAACCAAATAAGAAAAGCGACATGGTTCTTTAAAGCACTTCTTCTCTTTTTTGTGACGCTGAAGTTATGTGGAATTATATATTTTTCCATATTATTTTGCTCTGCTTTTTAATCCAAAATCAATTCTATACCAAACCCTTTCGTGAAGATAATATAAAATCATTTTCGTTAAAAGTTCTGAAAGACCAATCTTAAGCCCCGTTAAAGGATTTCCAGTAACCAACCAAGAAAGCAACATAGTGTCCAACGTGCCAACCCCCCGCCAAGTAAAGGTTTTAGCTATATGTCGCTTTCTGCTTTCGCGAACAGTTCCTTTTTTTGAAAGATTGATTTTAAACCATACTCTTTCATGAAAATAATATAAAACCATTTTGGTTATCACTTCTGCCAAACCAATTTTAAGTCCCGTCCAGGGATTGCCGGTGATAAGCCAGGAAAGCAAAATTGTGTCCAGCGTACCAACTATACGCCAAGTAATTGTTTTGGCTAAGTGTCTTTTTCGGGATTGATCTTTCATTAGGCTTTTACCACAAAATAATTATTCAGCAAATTGGGCTTGTTGTAGCGCATTGGCTTTCCTGAAGTCTGGTCAATAACAGATACCCCAACGGCCTTGCAGATGGCGTGGCCGGCAGCCGTGTCCCACTCCATTGTAGGGGCATATCGCGGATAAATATGCGCCAACCCTTCTGCCACCAAGCAAAATTTTAGGGAACTTCCTTTTGAAACAATTTCAACTTTATTTTCTTTTTCTATTTCTGAAATAAAATTTTTGGTATCCCCGTTCAAATGCGAACGACTGCCCACGATTTTTACTGTGGAAGTGATTGCGGAAGGTTTGATTATCTCAGCCTTTTCGAATATTTCTTCAACCGAAATTTCTTCGGAAATGAGAGTTATTTTTTTTGAAGATTTGCCGTCCTGAGAAGTAAAATAGAGTTCTTTTGAAACAGGAACGAAAATAACGCCAAGTACAGGGTTTCCAATCTCAACCAAAGCAATGTTTACAGTAAACTCACCATTTCGTTTTATAAATTCTTTAGTGCCATCCAGCGGATCCACGATCCAACAGCGAGTCCAATCTTTCCGTTCTGAAAAATCCAGTTGGCGGTTTTCTTCACTAATAATTGGAATTTCTGTGGTTTTAAGATATTTGTTTATAATGGCATTGGCATTTTTGTCAGCTTGCGTCAAAGGGGAATTATCGTCCTTGGCCTCAACGTTGAAGTTGGTTTCGTAAACTTTAAGGATTTCAGCACCAGCTTCCAAGGCAGCTTTTATTGCAATTGCTAAAAGAGTTTGCATAGGTAGGTTTTGTTTCGAGCGGGAAGGTACAATAAATACAGGAAAAGCCTACACGATTGCTTTGGATTTTGAGGTTTTAAATTAAGTAACAATCGTTAAATAAAGGCTAAAACCTCTTGTGTAATTGCCGTTCAACAGTGCATTGGCTATCTTTGGAGTAACCTTATAAAAATAACTATTATGGGCTATTTAAACCTAGATAAAAAGAAAACAACAACAACTGCTAAGGAACTTAACGTGCTGCTTGCAGATTATCATTTATACTACCAAAAACTTCGAAATTTTCATTGGAATGTTGTTGGTCATAACTTTTTTGATCTTCATATAAAATTTGAAGAAATGTATGAAGATGCAAAACTAAAGGTGGATGAAATTGCAGAACGAATTTTAACGCTTCGTTTTCAACCTACCAGCAATTTTACGGATTATCTAAAGATGAGTAACATCAAGGAATCTTCTGAAGACACAAAAGATATAGAAATGGTAAAAATACTGCTCGACGACCACGGAAAACTATTGAAGCAAATGCGCAAGGTTGTTGAAAAAGCTGATGAAGCAGGTGATGAAGGAACAATTGATATGATTGGCGGCTTCATTGGCCATATTGAAAAAATAAGCTGGATGTTGGATGCCTGGATAATGAAAACTGGAGATAAGCATCCAGAGGCATAATAAAGTTTCAGTACACAGTAGCCAGTACACAGAGTTCAGTACACAGTGTTCAGTACACAGTGTTCAGCGTAAAGTAAACTGCAAACGAAAAAAACACAAAACTGGGAAGGCTTGAAGTTAATTCAATCTTTTCTAGTTTTTCTTTGTGCTTTATTCTCTGCTCACTATTCGATAGTTTCTAAAAAAACCGCTATGTACATTGACCAGATTTTACCAATATTGCCAAAATGCACAATTAGGTATAAAAAATTATGTTAATAAATGATAAAAAAAGTGGTCACAATGAACATTCAAGGAATAAACCGCTACTTTTACTCAAATTTTTAAAAATCAATTTTATGAGACTTATTCTTGCTTCATTACTCACAATTTCACTAATATCCTGTAATAAAGATTCCAGCACATACACCCTTGAGGGAGATGCTGTTGGGTTTGCCGATGGAACAGAGATTGTTGTTTACACTTTTGAAAACAACCAACCAAAACCAATTGATACATTAAAGGTTATGCAGGGTAAATTTTCCGCAACCTACCCAAAAAGTGATACTACTCCCCTTAATTTTTTAAGAATAAATGAAGCAAATGCTTCCGTCCTATTTTTTCCTGAAAATGAAAATATGCACGCGAAGATTTATAAGGATAGTATCAAAGCATCTCGCATAACTGGAGGAGAACAAAATGCAGCATACAACAAGTTTGTTGATAAAATGGATACATTCAACAAAAAGAAGCAAGAACGTATGGAGCAATTCCGAGCCGCAAATGAGGCAAATGATACTGCTGCAATCGTTAAAATTCAAAGTGACAACTTAAACTTGGTTAATGAAGAAACTGAATTTAAGAAACAGTTTTTAAAGGATAACAATAATACGCTGTTCTCTGTTATGCTTATATCTGATATGGCAGGCAGAAAAGAAATCACTCCAGCTGAAGCTTCTGTATATGTTGAAAATTTAGATCCAAAAGTAGCATCCACACAATTGGCCCAAGATTTAAAAACAAATCTTGACTCCTTGAAAAAGGCAGATGTAGGAAGTGCCGCTCCAGATTTTAGTGCACCAACCCCAACCGGCGAAACTATGTCTCTAAAAGACGCAATGGGAAAATACACTATTATTGATTTTTGGGCCTCTTGGTGTAAGCCATGTAGAATTGAAAATCCAAATGTTGTGAATGTTTACAATAAATATCACGACAAAGGCTTGAACATTATAAGCGTTTCTTTGGATAAGGCAGACCAAAAAGACAAATGGATACAAGCAATAAAAGATGACAAAATGGATTGGTTCCATGTTTCAAATCTTCAGTTTTGGCAAGATCCAATTGCAAAACAATATAGTGTGCGTTCTATTCCTGCAACCTTCCTTCTTGACGAAAATGGAATGATCATAGACAAAGATCTTCGAGGTGCTGCTTTGGAAGCAAAGATCGCTACACTTTTAGGCGGAGAATAATTATTGTTATTAAAACCATACAGAACTGAGTAATGGCAACATTGCTCAGTTTTTTTTGGTAGTATCCAATAATACGCAACTTAAGGAAACTGTGGTTAAGGTGTTATTTCAAAATCTATCCGGCTCAACAGCTATAAGTGTTGACAGAGATAATTGGGAACGCATATTGCATCTTGAGTGCAACCCAGAGATGCCTTCAGATTTGGTGGTGGCTAAGGTTAGAAATATTGGGTTTAAATGTTATGAATTGGCCTAATGAAAATTCATTCATATAAACCCCAAAGCAAACCCATAGATAGTTCATTAATTTGTAAGAAATGGATTTTTCCAATAAATTAAAAATCGAATAAAATTTAAGGATTTTTCCGTTTCTTAATCTTTCCGGAAAAACGAGGTATTGTTAGTGTAGTCTTAGTGGTATTTATAAAATATACCCCTGTTAAAAGAACTGCAGCGGCAATTACGGATTGCAATGTAATTTGCTCATTTAAAATATACCAACCCAAAATAAGGGCGATGATTGGGTTAACATAAGTTGAAGTAGCAACTTTATCTGGGGAAACTGTTTTAAGTAGATAATTGAAAGACGTAAAAGCTACAATACTTCCAAAAATAATCAACAATACCATACTCAATTGTACTGGCTGTCCCCATTCATTTGGCGCAGTCCATTGTTCGCCAAAAATTAAACTGGCAAGTGCGAGCGTAATACCTGCTGTAAACATTTGGTAACCTGTATTTACAAAAAAGTTTTTGGGAAAATCTGCTTTCCCAACGAAAAGACTGCCGTAAGCCCAACTTAGCATACAAGTGAAAATCATAACCATCCCTAAAACTGTACCTTCTTTAGCAATAATCTGTTTTTGGCTAACTAGGAGGAAAATTCCCAAGACCCCTAAGCCTACGCCTACCAATGACATGGGTTTAATACGTTTGCCCTGCAAAAACCACATCAGCAAAAGTACCACCAAAGGTTGTGCAGAAATTTCCAAGGCAGCGAAGCCACTGTCAACATATTTTAAGGCCCATACAATAACTCCATTACCAAAAGAAAGAAAAAGTACACCAACGATAAAAGCATTGATAAACTGCTTTCGGGTAATAGCTAGGCTCTTGCCCATCGCTTTGGAGATAATAAAAATTAAAAGACCTGCTGTTGTAAAGCGAATGGATGCCAAAAAGAAAGGCGGCAACTCTGCCACAGCTACTTTATTAAGCATATATGTTGAACCCCAAATAACATAGATGGAGAAAAAAGCAAGAATTATTAGTAAAGTGTTTTTGGATTCTAGTTTCAAGCTATGGTGTGGAATTTCTTATTTGTAATTTATTTTCCCCTTTTATTCTTTCTAAAATTCTTATCCCCTCTAGTTTTAGGTTTTTTGTATTTCTGCTTTATAATTCGTTTGTACGAACCTCCCAGGTTTTCTTTTTTGTTTTTCGCTTTCTTTTCGTGAAATGCGGGACCTGCTTCTTCTGCGCTTGTTGGATTATTAATTTCCACTACTTGAGGTTGTTCCTCATAAGTAAGTTGTTTTGAAATTTCAACTTCTTTGGGGAATTCCAGTTTGGCAATCTTTAGATTCATTAAACCTTCAATGGTTGCTTTTGCATCTTGCTCCTTTTCGGTATAAAGCAGAATAGCGGTTCCCTCCTGTTCTGCCCTTCCCGTTCTACCTATGCGGTGCATATAATTTTCCGGGAAGTTTGGTACGTCAAAATTTATAACGTGACTGATTTGGTCTAAATCCAAACCACGTGCCATAACGTCTGTAGTTACAAGGATTCGTGTTTTTTTAGCATTAAAATTTTCTATGGAACGAATTCTGTAATTCTGTGTTTTGTTTGAATGGATTACGGCTACTTCACTTCCAAAGTATTCATCCAAAATATCAAAAAGAAGATCGGCGCTTTTTTTATTCGGAACAAAAATGAGCACCTTTTTGAAATCGTTTTCATTCTGAAGCAAATGTTTCAGTAGATTTGCTTTCGTGTAAAAGTTAGGAACCGCATAGGCAAACTGCGAAATGTTTTCCAAGGGTGTCCCGCTAACGGCCACAGAAACAGTTTTGGGCGCAATAAAGAAATCGTGGATAAAAACATTCACATCATCCGTCATTGTTGCCGAAAACATAATATTTTGACGTTTTGTGGGAAGCAATTCCAAAATGTTTGTAAGCTGAAAACGGAAGCCCAAATCGAGCATGACATCCACTTCATCAATCACCACCTTTTTAATGGCTTTTAATTGAAGTGCACGGCTAACAACTAAATCATAAAGCCTTCCGGGAGTTGCAACAATAATATCCGCTCCTTCTGCAACAGCTTCTTTTTGACGGTTGATGTTGGTTCCGCCAAAAACACCAATCACCCTAATTGAGGAATATTTTCCAAACTTTTCTATCTCCTCAACAACCTGCAAAACCAATTCGCGGGTAGGAACCATAACCAAAACGCGCGGATTTGTTTCTTTTGAAAACTTTAAATCCTGCAAAATAGGAAGCATATAGGCAAAGGTCTTTCCCGTTCCTGTCTGTGCAATCCCAACCATATCGGTACCCGACATAATTACGGAAAACGACCGTGCCTGAATGGGTGTTGGCTTCTCAAAACCCAAATCTGCAATAGCGTACTGCATTTGTTTGGAAATGTTAAGCTCGTTGAAAGATTCCATTGGTGGTTGTTTGGTGCAAAAGTAGTGAATAGTTAATTAGGGGATTCTTAGTTTAATCCTCTGGCGGATGTCCGTTTATTTCTTCAAAAACTGTATCAAAATTTTCACGAAGATAACTTCTCAGTTTTAGACGGTAATCGTCCTTTAACCAAGTTATAAAATTGTGCGTACTCTTGCTGATGCACTGCGAATATTTTTCAATACGGTGATCAATATCATCGCCAAGCATTTTTGCCAAGCTGAGCGCATCGTAAACATCTTCACTATTTTCAATACAAATGTAGGCGTGTTGTGAGATGGAGCGTTCCAACACCACTTTGGAAGATTCGCCTCTATAGGTAGCTTCTTGATACGTGGCCTTTATATCGAAATAAACTTCTTCACTTTTTGCAAATTCAGCTCTAAGCTCTTCAGGCATTTCATACCTAAAATGGCTTTCCAATTCCTCATCACTCAGCAAACGATCCATATAATAATCGGGCGATCGGAATATTGCCTGCCAATCCAATGGTGCCTCCCAAGGGCCAAAACGCTGGTAATTGTTACCCAAATCAATTACCGAAAATTTGGATTTATTGTTTAAAATCCGCGAACCACGACCAATCATTTGGAAATACAAAGTCAATGAGCGAGTTGCTCTATTCAAAATAATGGTATCAATTGTTGGTTCGTCAAAACCAGTGGTTAAAATACTCACGGAAGTTAAAATAGCATCAGGCGTTTCTCGAAACCAGCGCAGTATTTGCTTTCGCTGCTTTTTAGTTGCCGTATTGTCCAAATGCATAATAGGCAATCCTTCTGCTTTCAAATGATAATACACTTGAATGGAAGTGTTTATGCCATTATTAAAAATCAAGGTTTTTTTTCCTTTGGAATGATTTAAATAGGCCTGATACAGCTGGTCTAACATTCCTACTGCGGAATAAAGATCGTCTGAAGATTTTACGGTATAATCACCATTGGAGCCTATTTCCAGAGAAGTAAGGCCCATATTATATTGGAAGACCTCAACTTGCGCCAAAAATTCATTATCAATTAAAGACTGAATGCTTTCGCCAACTATCAATTCCTGATAATTGTCCTTCATAGGAAGGCCTCTGTTTGAACTCAATGGCGTTGCAGTTACACCAAGGATGAATGATTTTTCAAAGAATTTAAAAAGCTTGGTGAAGGAGTTGTAATGTGCTTCATCAATAATGACCAAACCAATGTCTGATATATCCAGTTTGTTATCATTCAAGCGGTTGTTTAAGGTTTCAACCATTGCCACAAAACAACTGTATTTTTCTTGGTCATCTAAGTTTGCAGTACTATTAACCACTTTGTTGATTACTCCAAAACTTGTAAGCATTTCTGAGGTTTGCTTGCAAAGTTCCACACGGTGGGTCATTACAAGCACTTTTTTGTTGTGATGCTTTAAATACTGGCGTACTATTTCAGAAAAGATAACCGTTTTGCCACCACCAGTGGGAAGCTGATATAATAAATGATAATCCTCTGGAGCTGTTTCAAACTTGTCAAATATTCTGTCAATAGCCCCTTTTTGGTAGCTATACAGTTCTTTATCTGTTTTTTTCTCTTGAATTGCGTCTTTGGCCTCAGTCATAAAAATCCCCTATATGTGAAGTTTTGCAAAACTACGTCCTTTTATAGGTTTTTGCCGAAGAAATGGCAGATTTATTACGAACGAATTTTCCGATGCTATTTAAACTTGGTTTTTAAGTAAAGTTGCTCCACTTTTTCACGCGCCCAAGGGGTTTTCCGAAGAAAAGTTAAGCTCGATTTAATTGATGGATTGTTGTTGAAGGAATTGATTTTAATTTTTCCACCCAAAACTTCCCAACCATAATAATCTACAAGATATTCCATAATATCTGCAAGTTTAACTCCGTGTAAAGGGTTATTTGGTTGTGGGTTATCAGTATTCACTATTTATCAAATTAATTTATTCTTGGTTGTTGGTGAAAAAATCTTTCGTCAATTTTCACAAAAAAGCTACCAATCAATAGGTCTATAATCCTTCAAAAACTTGCCGCTCCAGTGTTTTCCTGTGTTTATTCCATCAATCAAAGGATCCATTACTCGCGCGGCGCCATCAACAATATCCAGCGGTGGTTGAAAATCGTGTAGTTCCATTTTGCGTTTTGCAAGTTCTATGGGATCCTCATCGGTAACCCAACCCGTATCAACTGCGTTTATATAAATACCTTCTTTTGCAAGACTTCCAGCAGCGGTGTGGGTCAACATGTTTAGCGCTGCTTTTGCCATATTGGTATGCGGATGGCGGTCTTCCTTAAAAAACCGATGGAATTTTCCTTCCATTGCTGAGACATTTATTATATGTTTTTTACCCGTATTTTCCTTCTTCATTATTTCACCTAAACGATTGCAAAGTACAAAAGGTGCTATTGAGTTTACTAATTGAACCTCAATCATTTCAGTTGTTTCAATCTCACCAAGTCTTAAACGCCAGCTGTTTGTTTTTCTGAGATCAACCTGTTGTAAATCTGCATCCAATTTTCCTTCGGGAAAAACTTCTTTAGCGCTTAAAGAGTTATCAAAACTATATGGAATCTGCGAAAGTTTTGCTGAAGCGCGAATACCAATTCCCGGTTCCGAACCATGCCAAGTTACTGGAAGATTTTTGTTTTTGCCAATGTCTGCCGTAAGTGTTTTCAATTCTTGCAAGCAATTCATATGGTCCTGCAACAAATCCTTTACAAACTGCGGATGGTCTTCAAAAGGCATTTCTTCCCTAGCCATCAAATGCTGGTAAAATCCTGCTGGCCTTCTCACTGTTTGTGCAGCGTTATTGATGAGAATGTCAAGATTTTCATATTTCTGCTCAATGTAATTGCAAAAAATTTCAACACTCGGAATATGTCTAAGGTCTAAACCGTGAATCTTTAATCGGTCTGCCCATTGACGAAAATCTTCTTCCTGTGCAAAACGATATGCAGAGTCTGCAGGAAATCGCGTTGTAGCAACAACTGTAGCGCCCGCACGAAGTAACATCAGAGAAATATGATACCCAATTTTTAAACGCGATCCTGTTATAACTGCAACTTGCCCTGTTAAATCTGCAGTTTGGAACCGCTTTGCGTAATTGAAATCACCACATTCCGTACACATAGTATCATAAAAATGATGCAATTTTGTGAACAGCGTTTTGCATACGTAACAGTTTCGTGGGGTTTCAAGTTCAAGTTCCTTTTTATTGGATAGCTCGGATGTTTGGAGCAATTTTGGAGCTACAAAGACAATGTTTTCACGAGCGCTACGGATTCCAGTTTCTTTGCGGGCGGTTCTATCTTTATTGGCTTGTTTTCGCTTTTCAGCTCTTTTTGCGTCTTTTTTTCTTCTGGAAAATTCATCGCGGTCAGGACGTGAAAGTTGACCCGAAGCTTTTATTAAAGCTATGCGCTGTTCTTTTGGAATTTCAAATATCTGATCTGTGTTATTATTTAAATGCTCAAGAATAGCAATGCATTTCGCTATTTCTTCAGCATTGATTTCTTGATTGGAATCAACTTTAGAAACGTCTTTTTTCAAATTTTTCATTTCTTACTTTGTGGAAGTTTCAGTTTCAGAAATCCGCTGTGACATAAATTAATTTTCGGCAAATATAGTCACAGTTTGAACGCACAAAGCATTTTATTTTAAAACTGCATTGTTCGGTTAAAAATTATTGGAAAATAATGATTGACGTACTAAAAAATCAGTCTATTGCTTTACTAATTCCTTTTGAACATTTACAGGCACAGGTTGATAAGACGAAAAAGCAGATTTAAAGGTTGCCCTACCCTGTGTTAACGAACGTAAGTCTGTTGAAAAACCATGGAGTTCAGCCTCAGGCGTCAAGCATTTTAAAATCTGATAGTTATTGTTGTTTTCTATTCCTTGAATCATTGAACGGCGCGCTTGCAAATCAGTCATTACGTTACCCACCATTTCTTCGGGCACTTTTACGGTAAGCTCTAAAACGGGTTCCAAAAGTTTTGGATTGGCATTCAAAAAGGCTTCTTTAAAAGCATGGGCACCTGCAATTTTAAAAGATATATCATTGGAGTCCACGGAATGCATTTTACCGTCATAAACCATTACGCGTACATCGCGAATGTAAGAATTTACCAATGGTCCTTCTTCCATTACTTCCAAAACACCTTTCATTACCGAGGGCAAATAGCGCTGGTCTATCACTCCCCCAACAATACAATTGTAGAAAACCAATTTTCCGCCCCAAGGTAGATCTAATTCTTCTTTTCCACGGATGTTGAAACCCTGGGGTTCATCCATACCTTCATACCAAGGTTCAATTTTTAAGTGAACTTCCGCAAACTGACCCGAGCCGCCTGATTGCTTTTTATGTCTATAATTTGAAGTTGAGGATCTTTGAATAGTCTCTCGAAAAGCAATTTTTGGTTTTTCAAATCTTGCTTCCACACCGTAAACATTGTTCAAAATCCATTCTATTGTGGCAAGATGAAGATCACCTTGGCAGGAAAGAATAAGTTGTTTTGCTTCAGAAGAAAACGAAACTTTCACGGTTGGGTCTTGGCTGTGGATTTTTTTTAAAGACTCACTTAGCTTTTCTTCGTCTTTCGTATTAATTGCAGAAACTGCTTTTTTCACTCTTGATGGAGGAAATTTTATAGGTTTTATGGCAAGAACAAGTTTTTGTGATGCCAAGGTATCATTGGTCTCTGTAAATTTAAGTTTTAGCGTTGCGCCTATGTCACCAACAGTTAGCTTGGTAACGGGTTGGCGTTCCTTTCCATCCATTATGAAAAGTTGGTTTATTGTTTCGGGTTCATTGTTTCGTGAATTGATAAGTTTATCGTTTAGGCGGACTTCACCATTCATCACCTTAAAGAAAGTGATCTGGCCCAAATTTGGTTGATATACTGTTTTAAAAACAAATAAAGCCGTTGGGCTTTCCTTTTCGGCTTTTACTTCTTTGCCATCCACGCTTTGTTCCGGTCTTAAATCTGAAGCCGCTGGTGCCACATTGTCTATAAACCCCATCAATCTTCCCGTTCCCATATCGTTTAAGGCGGAAACACAAAACACTGGAAAAAGATCGTGGTTCAACATTCCTGCTTTTATGCCTGCACGCATTTCATCTTCATTCAAAGTTCCTTTATCAAAAAAAAGCTCCATCAATGTTTCATCATTTTCTGCAGCTTTTTCTATCAATTCATTGTTAAGTTCGTTGGCCAGTTCCTTTTGATTGTCAGGAATTTCCAACTTTTCAGGCTTTCCTCCATCTGGAGAGAATTTGTACATTTTCATCTTTAGCACATCAATAATGCACTGTGCCCCATCCACAACCAAAGGATATTGAATTTTCACGGCATTGTTGCCGACCAAGTTTTTTATGCTTTTAAAACTTTCATCAAACTTTGCATTAATATGGTCTATTTGGTTAATTACGAAAATCGTGGGTTTATGATATTTATCAATGTAGTTCCATATTATTTCTGTGCCAACCTCAACGCCATGTTGCGCGTTCAGAACAGTAAGGATGGTATCTGAAACGCGAATAGAGGAAATGATTTCACCTATAAAATCATCCAGCCCAGGAGTGTCAATAATGTTGATTTTGTAATTGCGCCATTCGGTGTGAAGCGGTGTAGCAAAAATGGAGTTGCCCCTTTCGTGTTCAATGTCGTGATAGTCAGAAACTGTGTTTTTATTTTCAACCGTGCCACGACGGTTTATGAGGCCTGCCTCAAAAAGCATTGTTTCCGCAAGAGTAGTTTTGCCGCTGTTATGAGCGCCTACAAAGACTACGTTTTTGATGTGTTTGTCGTCGTATATTTTCATCTGTGCGTTTTTTTTGTTAGAACTTTTTTTCAGATGCAATGCGCCAAACAATTCCTATATAAAAGCTTGGACTTGCTTATTTGATGTTAACCATAAAATTATTGTTGGTTTATTTTATTTTAAAGATATGAATTTATTCTGTAAAAATTTTAAGGTCCACAG